>NZ_CALFPF010000819.1 GCF_937919775.1 uncultured Gimesia sp. | reverse complement strand
GTTAGCATCGTCTATTGCTGAACTCGAATCAACAACATATGTATATATTCCCCCAGGTGCTTTTTAACAGGAGAATCGTCAGTGCAAGTTGCGATTACTTGTCGTCATGGTAGCGTTTCAGATAGTCTCCGTGATTATATTGCTGAAAAGTGTGAGAAGTTACTGACGTACTTTGAAAGGGTAACTGCAATTCAAGTAACGATCGATCAGGGTCAAAACCAGAATCGGGTCGAAATTCTCGTAGATGCAGAACACAAACATAATTTTGTTGCCCACGCAGAAGGGGATGAAGTTAAACCAAACTTTCATTCTGCATTGAGCAAGATGGAACAACAAATCAAAAAATACAAACAGAAAATTCAGGATCATCGCCGTGATCTTCCCTTGAATGAAATTGCAGAAAATGGAATTGCAGAAGCCGAAGCAGAGTCGGAAACGGAGTAATTTCTGATCGTCCTTCAACGTTCTTTACGATGTGACGAAACTAAAGATATTGTCCTGAGTTAAACAGAGTGTGATCAGACCGGAAACATGCGTTTTGATTGTGTTTTCCTGAGTGGTCACAATTTACAACCACGTCTTGCGTATTGACCGCAGACACTGATTTTTTTTGCAGATGTAGTTAGAAGGAAGAATACATGAAGTTAACAGACTTCGTGGTTTCGGAAGCCATTATTCCGGAATTGAATGTAACAACGAAAGAAGAAGCGATTCGAACGATGGTTGCCGGCCTTAAAAACGCAGGCAGCATATCATCAGAAGATGAGGAAGGTATTGTCTCCGCGATCCTAAAGCGGGAAGAGCTTGGCTCTACCGGAATCGGAAACGGGGTTGCCGTTCCTCACACCAAACATTCTTCAGTTGAAAACCTGACCGCCGCGGTTGCTCTTTCTTCGCAAGGAGTCGACTTCGCCAGTCTGGACGGTGAAGATGTTTACATTTTATTTTTACTGATTTCACCTCTGGATCGTCCAGGAGATCACTTACGCGGATTGGAAAACATTTCTCGCCACCTGAGGAACCAGAACTTCTGTAAGTTCCTCCGACAGTCCAAAAGCGTAGAGGATATTGTTGAATTACTTAACGAAGCTGACAGTAACCAGTTGGACTAAGTAGCGAGGCATTGTTGTTGTTAGGGAGAACCGGTTCGAATTCAGCTTACATTTGATATCAAAGCCGAACATTCATTCTGGCAAGCAGAAGATATGCTTTGCTCTGACTCACTGATGGTTGAACAAAGAGGAAAGGGGTAATTACGAAATCTCACTGAAAACGTCATCATTCCTGAATAAATACGGTTTGATTTTCAGGTCGCTTGAGTAGTTATCAATTGTGCCATGCAAGAATCTGTTTGCCGCCAGATTGTCACTGTCAAAATGAAACAGGGGCTTCATCTTCGCCCTATTTCAGAGATTGTAAGAATTGCCCGTCTCTATCCTTGCGATTTTAAAATTTCAAACGGGGAGCATTCAGGAAGTGCTAAAGAGGTCTATGACCTACTGGAATTAAAGGCCATGCCTGATACGGAGCTCGTTCTGGAGGCAAATGGAGATGATGCCAGTAAGCTCATGGAAGAAATCGTTCAGTTTTTTGAATCAGGATATAAAAAATTCGAAGACGTCGACTGATCTATCTGAATAACCCCCGTACACATCGACTGTGTGGTTTCCCGCCAGTCTCCTGTCTGTTGGAAAGCGCCATACTAGGCTCTAATTGAATGCTTGTTAAACGTGGAATTGCAGTTTCTCCGGGAGTTAATTTCGGCCCCGCGCTCATTCTGGGGACGGAAGACTTTCGCATTCCGCGTCAATTCGTCAGCGTTAATGCAATTGAGACAGAGATTGCACGACTTAAAACGTCTCTCGACGCAGTCTGCGAAGAAATCGCCGAGAACGAACGGCTCGCATCAGATAAACTGGGAAAACAGTACGGCGCCATTTTTGCAGCGCACCTGCAGATGGTCAGTTCACCCCGACTGCGGGAAGAGATCGAAACTTTAATTCGCGAAAAGTGCTACTCTCCGGAACACGCCTCCTGCCGGGTTTTCCGACGATACACCAAGCTGGTCCAGCACCTCGGCGATAACTATCTGGCGGAACGCGCCAGCGACATTATCGACCTCGAAAAAAGGCTCCTGAAACAGTTACTGGGCGAGAAACGGGAAGAACTCTCCAATCTGACCACACCGATTATTGTACTCGCCAACAATCTGACCCCCAGTGAGACAGCCAGCCTCGCCAAGGAATTTGTGCTGGGCTTTGCGACAGAGGTCGGCGGACGAACCAGTCATACCGCGATTCTCGCCGGAGCACTGGAAATTCCCGCCGTGGTGGGCCTGGGTGAATTTCTCTCGGACATCTCCGGCGGCGATATGGTCATCGTTGATGGAAATAACGGCGAAGTCATCATCGACCCGGATGAAGAAACACTTGCAAAATATAAGAACACGGGCGAACGCCAGCGTTCGATGGCAGCCCGGCTGGCTTCCCGACGCAAAATTCGCTCGGAAACAAAAGAGGGAACTCGAATTCATGTCATGGGTAACATTGAGTTTCCCAATGAAGTCGAACACTGTACAGAACGCGGCGCTGACGGGATTGGCCTCTATCGAACCGAATTTCTTTATCTCCAGTCCAACACGGAACCGACGGAAGAAGTTCACTACGATGCTTACTGCCGGGTGGTTCAAGCAGCCAAAAACCGGCCGATTGTCATCCGGACGCTCGATCTGGGAGCCGACAAGATCCCCAGAGGATACAGGTATTTAGCCAAAGAAGGCATGAATCCGGCACTGGGATTACGGAGTGTCCGCCTGAGCCTGCGCGACCTGCCTCTGTTTAAAACCCAGCTCCGGGCGATTTTCCGCGCTGCCGTACACGGTGATGTCCGCATTATGTTTCCCCTCATTTCCACGCTGCTGGAATGGCGTCAGGCTAAAATGATTGTGGGCGACGTTCTGGAGGACCTCGAAGAACGCGGAGTGGAATTCAATCCGAATATCCCAATTGGAATGATGGTCGAAGTCCCTGCTGCGGCACTCCTGGCGGAGGAATTTGCCGAGGAAGTCGACTTTTTCTCCATTGGGACAAATGATTTAATTCAGTATACTCTTGCCGTAGATCGCTCTGATCCTGCGGTATCGTCTTTATACAACTCATCAGATCCTTCGATTTTAAGGCTCATTAAAATGGTTGTAGAGGCGGCTCACAAGAAAAATATCCCGGTCACAGTCTGTGGTCAAATGAGTTCTGATCTCAAGTCGATCCCTTTATTGGTAGGCCTGGGAATTCGACAGATCAGTGCCACTCCACTGGCCATTCCGGAAGTAAAAGAAGTAATCAGACAACTGACAATACCTCGGGCAGAGGAAATCGCCGCACATGCGATGACCATCGATGTCGCCCGCGACGTAGAAAGTTATTTACGAGGAGAACTGTATAAAATATGTCCTGACCTGTTTGATGAAGAACTGCCTCTGTAACAAAAGTTGACAACAGAACATTCTTTTTGACCTCAAGCAGCCAGTACACATCAATTACCTGATTAATACTGATGATTCAAATTTGTATTAGTCATCCCATTTAACGTTTACATTTTGCAGCTGGTTCAACCTATTTTGAAACGACACGAACCAACTGCTATCCATATTGCCTCGGCGGTGAGTGGATCGAGTAAGAACTAATTCAATCAAGACGAAATGAATTGTAAAATCATTTCCTGGCCCTGAAATCAACAGCGTGTGAGCAGAACATTGGAAATCTCGCAAACAAACCGGGTAAATCGTATCCAGCAAGTTTGACCTTTTTTCTTTCCGTCTCTTCACAACAGTAACAGCATGAATAAACTGCCTGATCCTCTACAACAACTGGTTCAAAAGCCGGCACAGGCCGACTTAAGACGATCGGCTGCAGCTTTTATTTTGCACTTTCAGAGTCGACGAAGGATTCCCGAGCCCGTTGGGACGACCTGTTTTTCACATCAGTTTCTCAGAAATGACGCGCAGCTCTTAGAGTTGCGACCCATTCACTGCGAGCCTGCTGATGATGCAATCAGAGTAAAACCAGTCCCCACCGGATCAAAATTCTTTCGAGACATCGCACAGGACGTGATTCGACTCATGAGTCGCATCAAGGAAACACTCCTTGATTGTGTTTGTCCTCATCCCATTCGGAGAAGTACAACACATTCAAAGAGACCTGCCCGCCCCTGGATGATCCAGGCATACGGCAGACTACAGACTGACACCACTATGGCAAAGATGCAATTTATCTGCATAGAGAGTCCGTCTATCCAGCGACTGATGGGGAATACATCATTCGTCGTGTAACACGACAGAGGGTATTCCATGAAAAAGGAAATGCTGATTAACGTCCTCCAGCCGGAGGAAAGCCGAATCGCCATCGTTGAAGATGGCATTCTGGAAGAACTTTATGTAGAGCGAAACAGTCTCGAAAACCTGGTAGGAAATATCTACAAAGGCAGAGTCGTCAATATCGAGCCCAGCATTCAGGCTGCTTTCGTTGATTTTGGTGTAGGCCGTAACGGCTTTTTACACGTCAGTGATATCGAACACCAATACTACAAACATCTCGAAAAAGACGATAAAAACGGCAAAGCGGCATCGGGAAAAAACCCGAAAGGCCGCCGTATCAATGAACGCAGTGTTGCCAATAAACCTCCTATCCAGGAAATCCTGAAACGGGGCAGTGAAGTTTTGGTGCAGGTCATCAAGGAAGGTCTCGGAAACAAAGGGCCGACCCTGTCGACCTATATCAGTATCCCCGGACGCTACCTGGTGATTATGCCCGGACTACAGCGTGTCGGAATCAGCCGTAAAATTACGGATGAAGATGTCAGGCGACAGTTACGAGCCATCCTCACGATTTTAGCCCCTCCTGCAGGGCTCGGATTTATTGTCCGGACCGCAGGAATTGACCGTTCTGCGGAAGATCTCAAGCGGGATTTGAACTATCTGCTCCGCCTCTGGGGAACGATTGTCGGACGCATCAAAAAATTGCCTGCTCCCGTCGAGATTTACTCGGAGAGTGACATGATGATTCGTACGATACGTGATATCTATAATAATGAAATTGATACGCTTTACATCGACGAAATCACTGCCTATCAAAGGGCCAGAGATTTTATGAAAGTCGTGCTGCCCAAGCACGTCAATCGGATCAAACACTACACCGGCAACGATCCGATTTTTTATAACAGTAATCTCGATGATGAAATCTGCAGTATTCAAAACCGGCATGTCCCGATGAAAGGGGGCGGGTCAATTGTCATTGATCAAACAGAAGCTCTGGTCGCGATTGACGTCAACAGTGGCAATTATCGTGCGGATGACAATGCGGAAAAAACCGCGTTCAAAGTGAATATGAAAGCGGCGGAAGAAATCAGTCGTCAGATCAGACTCCGGGACCTGGGGGGAGTGATCGTGATTGACTTCATTGATATGCGGGAAGAAAAACATCGCCGCTCTGTAGAACGCCGATTACGCGAACTTGTAAAACGGGATCGCGCCCGGACCAAGGTACTGCGAATCAGCCCTTTCGGTTTGATTGAAATGACGCGGCAGAGAATTCGCCCCTCGCTACGCAGAAGTATGTATGAGGACTGTCCATCCTGCCGTGGCACAGGCCAGGTCAAAACTGCTGAAAGTATGGCCATCGAAGTCATGCGGACTCTGATGACCACAGTCAACAAGAAAAATATTTCGCGTATTGTTCTGAATGTCCATGAAAATGTGGCCAATTATTTGAATAACAAACGCCGCAAAGACATTACGAATCTGGAAGAGACTGCCAAAACCGCAATTATAATAAACGCTCGTACAGACGTCGAGCCGGAGCACTTAATGACGCGCTGTTACGACGATATTGGAAATGAAGTGAATTTCTAGTCGTTTCTGACTCGAAATTTCAAAAGTGACACTTTACAATGCCCTGCTCGATATTCGTGTGAGTAGCGCTGGTTCTGCGCTTGGCAAACCAACCTGACACGATACAAAGGCAAAAGTGTTTAACTGGCTACTATCAATGGCA
>NZ_CALFPF010000818.1 GCF_937919775.1 uncultured Gimesia sp. | reverse complement strand
GGTCTCTTTTCGTTTAATGAAGTATTGCGATGACATAAAGTGACCTTTTATTTGATTTTAATTTTTCGATTTTTAAAAAGCACTTATGTACATTGAGGTTCGTGCATTTTTATCGTAAACCTGTACATATCTAAAATCAACCAAAATAGATCAGGAAATCGCACTTACCTACAGTTATTTTGGCGACGCGATTAGTGATGCCATCGAGATACTTGGCGGAACTGATGCAATCACCAGCACGTTTATAGACTTCCAGAAATATCTGTATTCAGTGCTGTCAGCTTAGGTGCTTTAAGATGTTCTACGAAAAAGGCCGCTCGATTTCTCGATACGGCCTTGAGCAAAGAATGACTCGTAGAAGATCCAGTTGTATGACATAGTTGAGCACTATTTGAGCACCAAGGTTTCTAAAGGGCTATAAACTCAGTGTTTTTCAGGATTCTGGAGAACTCTCCGAGATTTATATTCATCTGGGATAAAGATGCCCGAAAATTCCCAGCAGCAAAGCCTCTGTTCATGCTAATCTATCCATCGCAACGCAGAGTCACAATTGGGGCAGTGTAGAACACTAAGGGGCATCTCTTCGTCTTCGATAGACTCGAAGATGAGGTACTCTAGGAATTCATCCATCGGATTTGTGATCTCACATTATGACTGTTCTGTATCGAGTTCATTGAGTAGAGTTAGAAGTTGATCCTTTATGATCTCAAGCTGTTTTGGATCAGGTTTGCCACCATGCTGCCACAGCTCTAACAAAGACTCTATATTTAAGGGGTTTTTGTTGTTTTTTGCACTCCCTCCGGGTGTACTTTTTCAAGTCCATGACTTAAAAATTCAAGGCCTTCGTCACTCCGACGAGGGCCTTTTTTGTTCCCTCCACTGATCCCCGTATGGTCAATTTATTCAACCGCACGATAAGTTCTTTGAAAGTTTGATTTTGTTCGCCGTTAGCGAGTTCAATTCTCGGCCGACCGTCGTTTCCACTTAAAGCAAACGGTCACACCGAGTAAATCAAGTTTTCTGTCTGAATGTCTGAAATCGCTGGTCAGGCAATGATCTCCTTAATGACGTGTGCTTCTTCAACACCCGTTAACCGGAAATCGAGTCCCTGAAATCTATAACTGAACCGCCTATGATCAATGCCGAACAGATAAAGCAATGTGGCGTGAAAGTCACGGACATGGACGGGGTTTTCTGCGGCAGCGTATCCGAACTCATCAGTCGTCCCGTAACTCTTTCCCCGCTGAACTGCACCCCCGCCAAGGACCAGTGAAAAACCTTTAATATGATGGTCGCGCCCGGTCCCCTGCGCCATTGGTGTTCTGCCAAATTCGCCGCCGAAGACAAGCAGCGTGTCATCATACAAGCCGCGTTGCTTAAGGTCGGTTATCAGTGCCGCCGTTGCCTGATCAACTTCCTTGGCCGTAATTTCGATCGACCCTTTGATATTGCCATGGTGATCCCACGCGCGGTGATAGAGCTGCACGAAGCGGACGCCTTGCTCCAGCAGTCTTCGCGCCAATAGACAATTTGACGCGTAGGTACCATCTCCGCCTGCGGTGCCATAGGCTTGCAGCGTCTCTTTGGATTCATTTTTCATATCCATTAATCCGGGGACACTGGTCTGCATGCGGAATGCCATTTCGTACTGGCCGATGCGCGTCGCAATTTCCGGATCGTGCACCAGATCATCGAAGCCACGATTCAGCTGATTCACTGTATCGACCAGTCGGCGTTGCTGCTGCATCGATACGCCATCTGGACGATTCAAATACAGTACCGGCGCACCTGTGGCCTGAAACTGTACCCCCTGAAATCGCGAAGGCAGAAATCCACTATGCCATTGACGCGCGGCAATCGGCTGCGCCTGCCCCCCTTTACCCACACTGGTCAGCACCACATATCCGGGAAGATTATCACATTCCTGCCCGAGCCCGTACAACAACCAGGACCCCATACTCGGGCGGCCCGCTTGTGAAGATCCGGTATTGAACAACGTATGAGCGGGGTCGTGATTGATCTGGTCGGTATGCATCGAACGAATAATGCATAAGTCATCGGCCACCGAACCGATGTGGGGAAACTGAGTACAAATCCGCTGCCCGCTTTCGCCATAGCTGGCAAAGTCGAATTGCGGCGCAAAACACTTGAGTTCGCGCCCCTGCAGTTGCGCCACCTGCTGCCCTTTCGTCAGTGACTCGGGCATCGGTTTGTCATGCATCTCGCGCAAGGTCGGCTTTTCGTCAAACGTTTCCAGGTGCGAAGGCCCGCCCGCCATACAGAGATGGATTACCCGCTTGACGCGCGGCTTAAAGTGCGGCTTCGAAATGGAACCTTGTCCAAGATCGCTGGCACTCGCATCGCGGGACAGTAGCGACAGCAGCGCCGCCGGTCCGATGCCCAGTGCCGATTGACGTAGAAAACTGCGTCGAGAGGAATAACAGTCTGACATACCGAAAGCGCCTTAATATCGTGTAATCGTTTCATGCAAATTCAGAACCGCCCGTGTCACGCTAATCCATGCCGCCAGCTCTGCGGGATCAAAGTTGCCGGACGGTTTGGCCAGTCCGACGGACAGAATCCGATCCGCTTCTGCTTTTTGTTCACGGTAAAGTTTCAAATCTGCATCATACAGAGACTTCAACAGTATTTTTTCATCGTCACGGGCCGCACGCATTAATGTGTGCTGCGTGAGCCAGTTCAGTCGTTCTTCAAACCCGGACTGCTGACTTTCTTGCAGAATACGCGTTGCCAGCACGCGAGCCGATTCAACAAACGTCGGATCGTTCAGCAAAACCAGCGACTGCAGCGGCGTATTCGACCGCGAACGCTGCGCCGTACATTCTTCACGCGCCGGCGCATCAAACGCCAGCAGACTGGGATGCAGAAACGTCCGCTGCCAGTGTGTGTACAATCCACGGCGATACTGTTGCGGCCCATGATCCTGCTGATACGTTCGTTTGGGAAAATTCAACTGCGCCCAGTATCCGGCCGGCTGGTACGGCTTCGCACTCACGCCCCCGATTTCCTGATTCAACAACCCGCTTAAAAACAGGGCGTTATCACGAACCATTTCCGCCTCCAGCCGCCAGCGCGACTGCCGGGCATAGAGCCGGTTATAAGGATCACGCTCGCGGAGCGCTGCGGGCAAAGCCGATGATTGCTGATACGTGTGTGACGTCACCATCAACCGCAGCAGATGCTTGACATCCCAGCCGCTTTCAACAAACTCAGCCGCCAGCCAGTCGAGTAGTTCCGGATGCGTGGGCATTTCTCCCTGGGAACCAAGGTCATCCACCGACCGAGCCAGCCCCTGACCGAACATCAGCATCCACAACCGATTCACGAACGTGCGCGCGACCAATGGGTTATCCCGCGAAGTCAGCCAACGTGCCAGATCCAGCCGCGTCGGACGTGCCTTCGCCGGCACTTCGATCTGAGTCAGAAAGTGAGGCACCCCCGGTTCGATAATATCTCCCGAATCGTCCATCCAGTTCCCGCGTGGCAGTACTCGCATCGTGCGCGGCTCCGTCGCCGACGTTGCCAATGTGGTCACAATGCTTTTTTCTAGCTGATCTTTCTCTGTTCGTAACTGGGCAAGCTGAGCGCGTTCTTTGCTTAGTAGCGGAGTCGCCTCCCGAAACGCGGCTTCGATCTGTTTCTGCTGTTCGGCAGAACGTTTGTCTGCGGGAAGCTTGACGAGTTCCAGAAGTGCTTCGGAAGCAGAAACCCCCGGTTTGCTGATATCAACGTCGTTCGAAAACGAAATTCGAAAACGTCCCAGGTTATGATCGTTGACAAAATTCTGAACCAGGCGAATCTCACAGGTGTTCTTTTCTTCCTGTTTCTTCGCGGTCTCTGCCTTTCCTGGCTCCTCTGTTTCCGGCTCTTCGGTTTTTGGCTGCTCTTTTTTCGGCTGGGTCACCTCTCCTGCCAGAAGCAGCTGCTGGCGTCTTCCGATTTGCGGCAGAATCGCCCAGCCATGTTTATCTCCCGTAATCACATATTCGGGAGAATGGCTTGCTTGAGAATGCGAGGCGTTCGCTTTCTGCCATTTGACCGGCGATTGATTGACCTTCATTTCCACCGCGTTCAACACCAGATTCCCATTGCCGGCACGTCCCGGCCCCTGTTGAGGCAGAGATTTATCGGGCAACAGTTCTAAACGAAGTGCGAACGGCTTGTCGCCCGGAAGCGGACTGTCACTAAAATCAAGCACATACACATCATGCGCGGGGTTCTTTCCACTCGCCAGCACTGAGCCGTCCTCCAGCACTTTCAGGTTCGCGCCCCCTTCCGAGCGGACCTGCTGCGGCTTCCAGACCGTCCAGCGTTCGGTTCCGGCCTTGATCTCCTGTTCCCACCGCGTTCGGTCCGACTGCAGTTCAGGGGTCGTCCGGGCAAATTCTGTTTCTGCCTGCTGTAACGCGACATCCAGCTCCTGCATCCGCCGCGCCTGTTCTTCAGTCGGCACGGGAAGCTGTGCGACATGGTTCGCACCACTCACGATCCCCTGCTCTTTGATATCTGCAAAAAAGGCCGCAAAGCGATAAAAGTCTTTCGTGGTAAACGGGTCAAATTTATGGTCATGACACTCCGCACAACCGAGAGTCGAACCCAGCCAGACAGCCCCCGTGGTACGCACCCGGTCAGCGGAGTATTTCGCCAGATACTCCTTGGGCTGAACGCCCCCTTCTGCCGAAGCGCGGTTCAAGCGGTTATACGTGGAAGCCACTTTTTGCCAGAGACTCGCATCAGGCAGCAGATCACCGGCCAGTTGCTCGGTCGTAAATTCATCGAACGGCTTATTGCTGTTGAAGGCGTTGATCACGTAGTCACGATAAGGCGAGACGCTGTGGACCTGATCTCCGTGATAGCCCAGCGTGTCCGCATACCGCACGAGATCCAGCCAGTAGAGCGCCATCCGTTCGCCGTAATGAGGAGAACTCAAAAACTGATCGACCAGTCGCTGATAGGCTTCCTGGCTCGGATCTGCTGAAAACGCGGCGACCACCGCTGGTTCCGGAGGCAAACCGGTCAGATCAAACGACAGACGGCGTACCAACGTCCGTGGATCCGCAGTCGGACTTGGCGCGAGGCCTTCCTGTTTCAGTTTCCGCTGAATAAAGGCATCAATGGGATTCACCGTATTCTCAGCGGCTTTCTCCGGAACAGCGGGACGTGCCAGGGGAGTCAGCGACCAGTGCTGCTGGTACTTCGCGCCCTGATTGATCCATTTTCGCAGTAACTCAATCTCGGTTTTTGTGAGTGGCTTGCCGTGATCTGCGGGCGGCATCAGTTCACTCTCATCACTGGCCGTAATCCGCCGCATCAGTTCACTGTCTTGTGCTTTGCCTTCCACAATCGCACGATGTCCCCCCAGATCTGCCAGAGCCGCCTGGCGGTCATCCAGTCGCAGATCGGCTTCTCGTGTTTTTTCGTCAGGACCATGACAGGCATAACACTTGTCCGACAGGATCGGTCGCACGTCGCGATTGAATTCGACTGGGGAATCGCCATAGACATGGGTTACAAACAAGCAGAGGCAAACAGCAAGCGCCAAACGGAGTCTCATTTTACTCATTCTCCAACGCGATAAATCATCACAGCAGACCTGCCCCTTCGCGAAAACTGCGAATGTGACAATATTGATCGATACTGACAAGTTGCTGAAAACTTTATCCTTACAGTGTAGATAGTGGGTGTCCCGAAAGTGGCTTCGTGCGGAATTTTACGTGTTAAAGCATCGGT
>NZ_CALFPF010000817.1 GCF_937919775.1 uncultured Gimesia sp. | reverse complement strand
ACGGGTAAGATTAATTTTCTCTACTACACCAAAGCGGAACGACTCTGGTTGATTCAATACTTTCGAGACCATTTTCCAGAAAACCAGCAGCAGAACTGGCCACTGTTCTGTCTGAAGATTGCACTGCCGCTATTGAAGCCAAAGCAAGACAAGCCTCGCGAGCCGGGTCCGGATGATGTGCTGCATACCCGCAGGAACTGGGACAGATTGACCACCATCATAACCAGTATCACAGCATTGATCGGCATCTACACAGCCTGGGGCCTGCAAAAACCGGGTTATCTGTTCTTGCC
The DNA here is from genome assembly GCF_937919775.1 of uncultured Gimesia sp. Taxonomy (GTDB): domain Bacteria; phylum Planctomycetota; class Planctomycetia; order Planctomycetales; family Planctomycetaceae; genus Gimesia. The sequence continues at coordinate 6,525 of NZ_CALFPF010000817.1, read as the reverse complement.
CCTGCTCCCTCTTTGCATGTGGGGCTTTCGTTATACCGTTCCGAAAGAGGGAATCTTCGTGAGATCGACCAGTGCAGACAAAGAGCTCATTTATCTGCTTTGGTGGACTGGTGCTGCAACCACGATCTTATTCCTGTTGATCTTATTAGATTATCGTGGATTCATTTTTCCGACAGGAATGGTCATCTGGGCTGCCCCGTTTTTCTGGTTCTTAATCAAATCAGAACGAGAGGAGAAAAAGAAAGCGCTCGTCGAAGCAGAACGGGCGATCAAGGAATGGGAGACGGAAGTAGCGCTGCGTTTCCCATCTACAGATTAAATCAAGTATAGATCATCCGGTTCCAATACTGTTTGATTCCCATAGAATCCACGATTGAAATGAACACAAAACCTTCTTCACCAGATCCGGCAGAAACAACAAAGGTGAGCCGCGTCTTTCGGCCGCCCAAACGGACCCGTAATGAAGCGATCCTGTTGTTAGTCTCTTTTACTTTCGGCTTCTCTGGCTTCGGAGTAATGCTATTTCTGGAGGCACCACCAGACCGCCGTCTCTTTGCGATACCGATTGCTGCACTCCTTTTGCTGTTCCCAGGGGGAATCTCAATTTGGGGCTTGTTGATTTACCGCAGGGCCTTCCTGTCTCTCCAGAATGGCACAGTGATCTCCCAGCACTTGTTTTCCCGACAACAGTTGCAGTTACAAGATGTAGTAACAGCACGCTGGCGTCTGATGCCGCTGGTAGGTCTCAGTTTGAGTACAGCAAAAGAGACTGTGGTCGTTGATTTGAATTATTTTCAGCGCGAAGACCAACTCTGGCTGATCCAGTATTTTCGCAACCAGATTCCCCCAGACAGGCAACAGGACTGGCCTCGATTCTGTTGGTTGATCGCGATGCGTTTAAAAAGACAGTCTCAACCCAAAACGGAAGTTTCCGGCGCACATGAAATACTGATCACGCGCCGCCGTTATGATCGAATTGCCATGCCCTTGACCATTATCTCTACTCTGACCGGAATCGGCCTGGCATGGTGGTTACAGAATCTCGGTTTTCTAACGCTTCCATTTTTTATACTTAGTTTCTGGTTACTCATGCGTTTTCAGACTCCGAAAAAGGGCTACGTTCAACCGCGTATCTGGGGCGATAAAGATAACAGGGACACATTGATACTCATAAGCGTACTCGGTCTGACAAGCATGCTCTATCTGATTGCACGAAAGCTCGACGCCCCGGAACCAACAACGTTTCTCTGGTTTTGTTCTTTCCTTGTACTCTCAGCGATTGCGTTCACCCCCTATCTGATGCGTTCTGAGCGGGAACGTAAACAGCGTGAAACAACCAGACTGGAAGAGGCGATGCGGGAATGGGACGCTGATCAAACAGCCGAGAACGCGTGAGGCACTGCTGCCCAGTCAGAAAGAAATCTTCCTACTTCCGCAGCAGTCGTACGCGTGCCGATGAGATTTCCAACAGGTTTGTTATTTTCGCTGCAATGAGCGCTCCGCAGCGGATCATCGGCAGTTCCACCCCATGATAGGAGAGCAGAGCCACATAATAAGTAAGGATGACGGAAGTGACCGCCAGCAGCAGACTCAGCAGGATTGGAAACGCGGCGGAGATATCGGGACTCACCAGCTGGAGTAAGCCCCAGGCCAGCCAATATAAAATGATGAAGTGATAAATGTAGAACGAATAGGAGATCTGACCGAGCTTGCGGATGATCGGTATATCTAAAACACGACCTAAAAAGACATCGACTTTTCCATCTGCCAGTATGGCAATGACCAGAGCAGCAGAGATCGCCTCAAGCAAAACGGCATAGAACAGGTTGGCAGGAGAGAATATCGATCGCGCACAAAGCAGACAAATCAGGCTGAGCGAGAGCATGCTATTCCAGACAGACTGTGCGACATACTGATTCAACGTCTCGATCAGTGTAGGCATGATAAGTCCCAGATAGAATACAAACCCGAACAGAAAACAAAGAATTCCGGATAACAGGAACGCAAACAACATCAGTATCAACAGCAGTATGAAATTCCCAGTGGCCGCTCTCTTACGACTCATCAGATAGAAAAAGGGAAAACCAAGTGACATGATCAGCTCCACTTTCAGTGTCCAGGCGATCTGATTCAGATTGGTTTCATACAGCGCATAATTAGCCAAAGCATTTTCCCAGGAAATCCCCTGCTGATACCAGGCCTGATACCAGAGCGACGTATTCGGAAATTTCTGGTAGGAATGAAAAAACAGAATGGAAATAATGATGCACGTCAGACAGACCAGATAAGCCGGATAGATGCGGCAGATGCGTTTCATATAAAACGCAAAGTAAGACAAGAACTGCCGGGGTTTTCGATCCAGTGAAAGCCCCAGCACATAGCCGCTCAATACAAAAAAAATGGTGACTGCTGCTCCGCCATTAAAAGGGATCAACAACAGCCTGGTGATGAATGCCTGTGTGCCCTGTGTCTCCCAAGGGCTCGTATCCCAGATCATCGGATTCTGGTCGACAGCGAACACGACCAGACAATGGCTGATCGCCACCATCAGCGCAGCGATGCCTCGCAGGGATTCCAGTTTCGTGATAAACATTCGTCAAATTCGCCAGATCTGTCCCAGCTGTTGCTACTTCAGAAAACATCCTCAGAGAGAGCAGGTGTCTGTTCACAGTCTACTCCCCCCAAAGGGGGATTTACAAAGAGAAAAACCACTGATTCACTGTGATAGTAAAGAAAGCCACTCAGACAGGCAATCAACCAGAGGAGGCTTTCTCTGCTGACAAAGGTGTATCTAAGGCACGCGCACTTTCACATTATCATAATGAATCGATTCTTTCGGCGTCACCAGGCCGATTTTGTCTTTGGTGGCGTGGGCGATGCCTTCCGAGCGGAGGGAGCCGATCAGTTTGCCGTCGATGAAGGCCTGCATCAGATCCCCTTTGATGCGCACGGTGACGGTGTACCATTTGTGCTGTTCGAGTTTGACCGGAAAGTCCGCCTGGGTCCGTTTCAGGATCGCCTGTTCTTCCGCAGTCAGTTTTTCTTTGGCCTGGCGTTTCTTGAAGATTTCGTTATTGAACACGCCGGTCTTGCCATCGCGCAGTGAGACTTTGCCGGGAGAGACCACCACCCGGCAGAGATGCCCCGCATGTGAGCCTTTGAACTTGTGCTGATTGAACGTCAGGTTGGTGGAAGGCGAACCCTCGAACTTGAGATCGACCGTCAGTTCCACATCGCTATAGGGCTCGGTCAGCAACTGATGCACGGCCGCGTGACCGCCGTCCTGTTCTTCAATTCCCACCAGCACGCCGTCTTTGACAACCGAGGAACTTTTATAAAGCGTCCACGGCTTGCCCAGCTTGTCCGCCGAAAAGTCGTCAGCAAAAAGCTGCTTCTGGTAATCGTCGGCCGGAATCGCTTCCGGAGCGCCGGCGAGGACAGGTAAAGCAAACGCGAGACAGGCAAGAGTCAGCAGGCAGTGTTTCAATGACATCGTGAGCACTTTCTTAGAACAGGAAACAGTCATACTGGATCCACTACGGACACCAAACAGGTTAATTTCGATCAGGTGTATTGTCAAACCTGAGAGCTTACAGGTGAGTTCGCACTCCTGTCGAATCAGTGTTTACTCAGTTCATACACATACAGAACCGGCATGACCAGCAGGAAGAACCAGCCAATCAGGTCCAGCAGTGACGGAGGCGAATCGCGGCGCAGGCCCCGCGTTAAGCCGGTGACAGACAAGGCCTCTTTTTTCCAGATGATGATCATGCCAGGCAGCGACATCAGCACTGCGAACGTCGCTTCCCAGAGCCGATTGTCAGAAAAATTGCCGATGGTCACTCCCAGAATGCCGTTGGCAATCACCACCAGTAACGTGATCAGTCGCTCTTTTGACAGCCCCATGTTGCAGCCTCTCCTCAGCGGAATTTTCCGTCTTCATCGATTGACTGACAACATGATATGATAATCGAGGACGGTCGCATATTCAGACTGGTCGAATCAGCGAGAAAGGTGAGAAAAGCGGGCCTGTAGGAAGACGGCAAGCGAGAGATTTTGACACACTCTCACGAAAGGTCACTCATTCTCGTCCATCATAATGGCTCGCGCTGGTAACGTGGCCTCAAGCTCACAGATTCCAGCCGACGTCACTTTTGTGTCATCAAGATCAATCACTTCCAGGTGAGGATGCCCGTGTAGAGGAACCAGACCCGCATCAGAGATCTGTGTCTTTTCCAACTTCAAATGCGATAATTTTATAAGATCGTTAAGATGAACCAGCCCGGCATCGCTCACTTGCGTTCCTGATAGATCAAGCCGTATCAAGCTTGAAATTAATTTAATATGCCTCATTCCCGTATCGTTGATTGGAGAAGCATTCAATCTGAGCCATAGGAGTTTAGGCAGATTTTTCAATTGTGATAAGCCTACGCCTGTCACGTGCGTATTATCCAGATTCAAAATCACAAGTTGCGGCATGTCTTTCAAATGAACCAACCCAGCATCACTGACTCGTGTCCCCTTAAGATTCAGAACTCGAAGAGTAGAACTATCATTGAGACCAGCCAATCCAGCATCTGTGACCGGATTTCCTTCCAGACTAAGCCTGGTTAAGTTAGAAAGTCCGTTCAACTGCTCCAATCCAGAACCAGTCACACACGAGTATTGGAGATCTATCGATTTTAGATGCGGGAGATCTGCCAGATACCATAGACCGGCGTCGCTAACCTTTGTATTCCACAACCAAATGTGCTTGAGTCTCCGAAAGTGTTTCAAGTGCGCCAAGCCTTCATCGCTGAGACCGGCTCCCTGTAAGTAGATCGATTCAAGATTCGGAAACTCATCCAGCCAGATCAGATCACTGTTCTGTGTGATCGTCAGACTAATAGTTTCAACATCATCAAAAGACTGAATCTGATTGTCTTCAGATGGATTATTTATGGCATCGCGCCAATCGAACGGTGAAACCGCCAGACTAAAATCAGGCTCGTTCCAATCAATCGTTCCATCTAATGAGGCGATATGATAAATGGTCCACAATCTCTGCACTACTGGTTTCAGTATAGGCATCAACAGCAAGGCCAAAGAAAGAAAAGCCAGTCCCCAGTACCGCTTACAGCGAACGAAACCACAGAGCGTCCCTTCTTCTGGTTTCCAACTCATCTGATTCCCAACCAGTAGCACATTGTATTTCGGTTACATACTGCTTGATGTAACGCCTGCAGTCAGGAACGGGATCAATCTATTTTTCATTAAATCTCCGGCCAGGAATCCGGGACGACGAAAACACGCTCGACTTCATGGCAGGTTATCTGTTGGCAGCTCAGCGCACTGATAAGAATGGGCCTGGTTTGTTCCTGAAAATGTGTTTTCAGTTGGCATTGTAATTCCACGAAGGAGAGCAGCCTCTCATCGGTCTTGCTGCAGAGAGTAGCCGATAACCAGTCTGGTTTTTCGCGGATCAGAAAGACGGGCTCTTCATGCTGCTCAGTGAGCCGGGATAATTCGGAGAGGTGCAGCCAGGTGCCTCGCGGATGCGTGGGGAAGAGTTTCTCCGGGAGTTGTGTCGGTGCACTGTGGTCGGGATGATAAAAGATCATGCCTTTGACAAACGCCTGACGACGGGTCACTTTGGGAAAGTGTGTCTGGCTTAACGGGAGCTGATACTCAAACAGCCGTCGCATTTTCCTTTCGAACGAATCCTTCACATTGGGTCCGATGAAATGGCTGTCAACGGGATTCACCTCTGGATAGTACAGATAAAATTTGACGGCGATTTCCCAGTGAGTCAACACGCCGACTTCGTCTTCAAACAGAACATCGATCTCGCCCACCGTCCGGCTTTCTTCAAAAACCTGCTGATGCCGGGCAATGATTTTCAGTTTGCGTATATGTTCCAGCCAATACAGGACCAGGCCTTCATAATATTGACCAATCCGAAAATGGGAATAAGGGGCAAGATAGTTCTCCAGATGTGGGACGTCGACGGCTTGAAAATCGGGAGTTTCGGGATGATCCTCATCTGCACTGGGCTGTGCGATTAACGATGGGCTGCTGATCACCCATTTTAAGTCGCGGAGTGTCTGCGATTCCGTTAAGTCGTTTGTTCGTGTCGTTTTCGGATGATATTGCATTGTGCCAATTTTAAATGAATTCGGATGGGATTGAGAGACAGAAAGTATACATTATCGGGAAGAAGCTGGAACCTTCTATTCTCACTACAACTAAACTAATTTGTTTGATCATGCTGCTTACATCACACGTTTCCACAAGAGATGCGGTGATACAATCGCTGTGATTGACTGTCACCAGTTGAAATGCAACACTTGTCTAAAGGCTGACTGTTTTTCGAGATCGGGGAGATGCAGACATGAAATGGAAACTTCTGCCTTACTGGATGCGCATGCCGGAGGACGAATTCATCGCCGGAATGAGGAAGAATGTCACCTTGTGGGATCGGTGGCGTTGGCTGATGATTCTTGCCTTGGCGATGATGCTCGCCTTCGGGGTCTGGATCATTCCTGC
>NZ_CALFPF010000816.1 GCF_937919775.1 uncultured Gimesia sp. | reverse complement strand
CACCTTTACGGGAATTCGACTGCGATCCTACATCAAAGAAACCATCCGTGATGCCAACGGGCAGAATCTCACGTTTGACCGCAGTGACGTGGAAGCGATGGTCGAATCGCCGGTCTCCTTCATGCCTTCGGGTCTGGTTCACTCCTTAACTGACCGTGAATTAAAAGATTTGCTCGCCTTTCTGGAAAGCAGTACGCAGCAGAAATGACGCGGCTGTCTGCATACGGCGGGTCTCACCGACAGGACAGGGAGCGGAACAGAGTACGTTATTTTTATATGCACAACATTCATTGAATCTGGAAAAAAGACGGGATTCAATTGCCGACACACTTACGACAGAGGTATCATCGAATGAACTGCTTGCACGATTTATCGGAAACAGAATCCAACCAGGGAAACATCATGAAAACTTCGAACAGACTCCGAGCGACTGTTTTTGTCACTTTCAACATGCTCATCGCCAGCCTGTTTCCGCTTCTCCTGACTCAGTCAACAGCGGCTGATAAAACGGAAGCCCCTCCCTGGGCAGTCCTGAAACCGGCGTCCGATCAACGGCCTCTGCCGCAGACACAACCTTTAACTGATAACAGCGATCTCAGTGAAAAAACGATTGCCGGCATTGATCGATTTCTCTTGAAACAGATCGCACAAGCGGCCGTTGAACGCCCCAAACTCTGGAATCGTGATCTTTCTTCACCGGACGCCTATGTGAAATCGATCACCGGAAAACAGCAGGAACTGTCCGCGATTCTCGGTCTCACCGATCCACTTGTCGCCGGACGCATCTCCTACATTGGTGAATCAGCGGCTCAACCTTCCGATGAATTCACTATTTTTGAAGTCAGCTGGCCGACGCTGGATGATCTCAACGGCACCGGTCTGTTGCTGGTGCCCCAGGGTAAAATCCGGGGAGACATCATCGCCGTTCCGGAAGCCGACCAGTTGCCGGAAGATCTGGTCTCCGCTAAGAATCCCGCGGACGCTTATGCACAGCAGCTCGTGCGTTCCGGTTTTCGCGTGTTGATTCCGACTCTGATCAATCGTGAGAATAACGAATGGAAAATGAGTAATCGCGAGTGGGCGCATCGCCCTTCCTTCGAACTGGGTCGCACCCTGGCCGGTTACGAAACGCAGAAAATCATGGCGGGGGTCAGCATTTTGAAGCAGACCAGCGGCAATGACAATCGTCCCGTGGGTGTGATTGGCTGGGGTGAAGGGGGACGGCTGGCGTTATACGCTGCGGCCCTTGACCCGCGCATCGACAGTGCCGCCGTCTGCGGTTATTTCGGTTCGCGACAGCTTGTCTGGGAGGAACCCGCCGATCGAACCGTATTTGGTCTGCTCAATTCGTTCGGCGATGCGGAAATCGCCAGTCTGGTCGCGCCGCGGACTCTGATCATCGAAGCGGGAACCTGTCCGGAATACGGCTTTCGCACGACCGCCTCGGGCGAGTTGGAAGTCAAACAGGACGGTTATGTCGCTCTGAAAGGCAAACCGGGGCGATTACTGGTCCCCGATAAAGCAGAAGTCAAAACCGAATTCGCCCGGGCCCGCGAGTTTGTCGCTGCTCTGAAACCCAAGGCGCCCACACTGGAACTGGTGAAATCGGAAGTGCCCGTATCACAGACCACTCTCACGGCATTGATTCAAAGTCTGGACGCAGACGCGTTGCTTGCCCCCGCATCAAAACCGCTCGATCTCAAGTCACGTGATCAGGCCAGCCAGCGTCACGCGGATCAGCTGGCGGAAATCCTCAGGCACAATCAACGTCTGTTGCAACTGGCCTACGAAAGCCGCATCGAATTCATGAAGGACCTCAAAACAGATTCGCTGGAGAATTTCGAGAAATCGACCGAACCGTATCGCAAGATCTTTCGCGATGATGTCATCGGCGCATTTAACCTGGAACTCCTGCCCGACAATGCCCGGACGCGAAAATATCAGGAAGGTCCGAAAACGGTCAGCTACGAAGTCGAACTGGATGTGTTTCCCGATGTCACCGCGTATGGCATTCTGACGCTGCCCAAAGACATGAAACTTGACGGCTCGGAAAAACGCCCCGTGGTCGTCTGTCAGCACGGGCTGGAAGGACGTCCGCAGCACACGGTAGGCGAGCAAGGTTATCCCGCCTATAAATCATTCTCGACCCATCTGGCGGAACGGGGTTTCATCACGTTTGCACCCCAGAATCCGTACGTTCTGTTTGATCGCTTTCGCACGCTGCAATTCAAATCGCAGTCGATCGGCCGGACTCTGTTTTCCATCGCGGTCCCGCAGCATCAGCAGATCACCGACTGGCTCTCGAAGCAGCCGTTCGTCGATAAAACACGAATCGGTTTTTACGGAATTTCTTACGGCGGCAAGTCAGCCATGCGGATTCCCCCGCTGGTGAAAAACTATGCCCTGTCAATCTGCTCGGCTGATTTCGGGGAATGGGTCTGGAAAAACGCGGCCACCGACAAACGCTCGCTGCGTTACAGCTACGCGAATAAGGGGGAGTATGAAATCTTCGAATGGAATCTGGGCAGCACTTTCAACTATGCAGAGATGGCGGCTCTGATCTGCCCCCGTCCTTTCATGGTGGAACGCGGACACTTTGATGGCGTCGAACCCGATGACCGGGTTGCCCAGGAATATGCCAAGGTACAATTTCTCTACCAGGCACAACTGGGCATCGGCGACCGGGCCGAAATCGAATACATCAAAGGTCCGCATGCGATTCATGAGCAGGGTTCTTACGATTTCCTGCACAAACACCTCAACTGGCCCGCCCCGAAAGAAGCCGACTGAACTCAGACGAATTTCAGTTTTCGACAGTCAGAACATATACCTGCGTGGTATCAGGATCAGGAAACTTAACTCGTACCGCCAACGTTGTCTGGTCGGGTAACTGACTGCCCTGCTGAGCAGGCCAGATAACCGGTGCCAGATGACCGGACAGACAAGGGATCAGAAACCTGGACCATTCACGGCGTACAAAGCTGGTTTGATGGCAGAGTACAGTGTCTACTCCCGAAAGGTGAGACGGTACTTCTCGGTCTCCCATTCTCCCGCAGAATCACCCATGCTGGTTTGCATTCTGCCACTCTTCTGCTCTGATCAGTTTTCAATTGCAAAATCACATTACCCCCTGCCAATGTTATCAAGGCTGGATCTGTAAGAATTTTTTCAGATTTTCCTGATCCACTCCAGCAATGAAATACGGTTTATACACTGCAGGGTTGCAAAATCACATATCTCAATTTGAAGGATGTGATCTACAGAGCTTGTTTGTGGCGTCCAGCATTATCTATAGCAGGCTGTCCTCAGATACAAAACTGCTGCGCGATCTAAAGCCAATAAGGCTACAGCTATGAACAAGTCTATGTAGGTGAATCACAAGTTATCCCTTTACACTATACTTTTCACAAAAGGAACCGAACATGACCGCTCAACTTCACCTCGGACTCTACCCTCTCGCCGATGAATCGATGGATGTCACTCGTGAAACACCCGATGATACCATCGAACATCAAGCTGTCGCGGAATGGCGAACCACTGTCGAAGGGACCGCAGTTGCCTCGTATTATTACAACAATGTTCCCGTGTCCAAACCCTACCAGCTTCTGAACGACAGTAACAACAAACCCATCTGGGTCATTGAGGCCCTCTACACGTTTTCAGATGTTGCCTGGCGCTACGCCCACAACGGCGAAGTCATTCATGACTTTTGCGGTAAACGTGGCCAAATCGATTCCTCGTTCACCTGCAAGAAGGCAAATATCTTCCAACTAGTTCCGGCCCTTCGTGAAAAAGGGGGCACTAACGTCTGCTTTGTAAACAATGGTTGCTACAACCCCTGTCGTATTGAATATGGCATTGGAGGCCGCCTCATGGTGATTCCAAACGACAGAAGGGGTACATACAACGACAACAGCGGCTCATTCGATGTTAAGGTTACCGTCGTTAAACCATTGCCTTAACAGCAACTGTTCCACAACAGGGACACATGGTAAATGTAGACTCGGGATAACATATTAGTGAACCGGATTTGGCTCGCCATTTAGTTTCAAATCTGGGTTATTCGATTCATGATTTGTGAGGACGGTAAAGGGGGCATTCCCCGATACCGTCCGCTTAAATGGTTCTGTCAACTTACACTTGTTTCACTTGGTAGATGATGAAATCGACCTCATTTTTTCCTCTGCAACGATTGCAGCCGACGTCCGCCGATTTCTGCGATGAAGAGATTCCCTGCAGTATCGGCGGCCAGCATATGGGGCAGATCGTATTCTCCCAGACCGTTCCCTTTCTTGCCCCAGGAATTAACAACTTTGCCGGCCGGATTGAGTTGCAGGACCTTGTTCGCACGGCCGTCGGCTACAAACAGTGTCCCTTTAGAATCATATTCCATGCCATAAGGAGCAAAACCGGGCCAGACTTCCAGCAGTTTCCCGTCCGTGTCGAAGACCTGCACGCGGTCATTCTCCCGGTCGCCGACCAGCACGCGGCCTTTATCATCAATGATGATCGAGTGCGGCAAATTGAACTGCCCCGGCTCTTTCCCCGGTTCTCCCCATTGGCCGAGATATTTTCCGTTGGCGGCAAACTTCAGCACACGACTGTTGCCGTATCCATCTGAAATATAAATTTCGTCGTGACTGCCAAACGCGATATCCGTCGGTTTGTTGAACTGGTCGTCGCCGGTACCAGGCTTATCTGTTTGCCCCAGCGCCAGCAGCAACTTTCCCTCGGGACTGAATTGGAACACCATGTGATGCCCGATATCGGTGACCCAGATCGTGTCATGTCGATCAACGCGCAAGCCGTGTGCCTGACCGATCAGGTTGTCCCCCCACGAACGGATGAATTTCCCGTTCCGATCAAAACAGAGAATCGGCTGCTTACCGCGATGGAAGAGGTACATCCGGCCCCGGCTGTCAAAATCCACGGCCGAACAGGGACCCAGCGTGAGACCTTCCGGGAGTTGAATCGCACTGGCGACCGGTTCAAAATCGATTGGCTCACCGGCAAGGGAGCCTTCCGCCGCAAGTATCAAAATAGTGATCGCGAAAACGAATACGCGATGAGTGTAATGCTGGTTCATACGAGACTCTCCTGTGAGGCTTTAGATCGACCGCTGGTGTCGGACAAGACCGATTTATGTTTCGATCAAATCAGTGTACGCCGTTTTCATCCGACTGTCGAGACTATGCCCCAGAACACTCGTCTATGTACTGAGCGAAGAAATGAACTCGCTACCAATTATGAGTGCGGATCAGTAGACGCGTTCCAGTTAACGATCGATGCCGACCAGTTTCGCAGCGAGTACCATCTCAATCGCCAGTAGCCGTAGCTGATTGACACCTGAGCAAGAACTGAAACTCCCATCAGTGCTACGCGAAACGGAAACACGTGCGGCAAAGACGGCATACTGTCCCGGTTCGCATACCGCAGCGCCGCAGCGGAAGTCAGCGTTAAAGCCTGAGACGGCGACGCATGGGCTGTGAGAAAACCGGGCAGTCCGTCGTTTTTGTCTTTCGCAAAGTCGAGGACATCATCGATGATCTGGCAGAGCATCACGATCCGGTAAAGCGTTTCGAGATCATCGTCGCGGTATGTCGCCTGGATTCCGTCTTCGATTGTCATGTCGTCCAGAGCTGTTGCAGCAACCATTCCCAGCGACAGTCGGATGACTGATTCCCGATATGCTTGAGCTTTTCCATGCAGCCGATCGTCACCACCGGGTAAGGAGCGTCGCATCTCAAGATGACGTAAACGGCACACATATTCGTTAACTACCGTGCCAGTTTGAGCAGACTTGAGCAATCGCCGTGTTGCCTGGTATTCCTGAAGTGAGAAATCCTTGCTGTCGTAAAAGTCATTCGCACACGCGCCAAAGTCGAGTAGTGCCGCCAGAGTCTGTAATTTCTGTGACGACATACGCCGCGAAAACCGCAACACGTGGACGGTATCGAATGCCATCAGACAGAGGACGCGTAGCGGAGTTCTCGGGCGAACGGAAACGAACAATGGCATCCCGCGCAAAAAACTAATCATGGCGACCAGGCTCGCCGCGAGACGGCCGAACGGTGGCTTGATCCTTTCAGTATCACAGTTGATCGAAAAAATCATGAGCTTGTATTTTCATCCCAATTCATGTCAGACGTAACACAGAACCACTTCGCGCGGACACCGCCAGCGAATCGGCACCAGGTCACTGATGCCGCGACTCACGACCAGACGCGTTGCGCCAAATTGATGGCTGAGGTAGTTATACGGGTAGAAAACGGCACCCGGAAATAAGCGGTCGCGGAATTCGAAAGCAACAAACTGGCAGCCGTGCAGGTGTCCGGCGAGAACCAGATCATAGCCGGCGTGTCGCGTCGTTTTCCAGATCCGCGGGTTGTGCGCGCAGAGCACACGCACGTCACCGGTTGGCCGGGTAGCAAAGTCGGGACCGCATACGGAAATCACACGAGAATTGTGCCGGACGTCGACGCTGCCATTCTGAATCCAGGCACCGCCGCCATTCTGAACCGCGTCACATACCTGGCTCGTGCCGACGCGGCTGTCGTGGTTTCCACCGACCGCCAGCACTGGCGCGAATCTGGCAAGCTGTTTGACCAGCGCACGCAGGCTATCCAGTTCGGATGAGCTATCAATCAAATCGCCGCCGAGGAGCACCGCATTCGCAGCGCAGCGGCATACGGCGTCAATCACCTGTTTCGCGATGTGGCCGGATCTGCCGCCGCGCAGATGGATATCGCTCACATACGCCAGACGACAAGCGTCGGGACACGACGAAAGCCGTTCCTCACGAACAAGCAACGGCGCATTGAAACCAATTTCCAGCGGACCGGCGTGCAAATCCTCTTCTCCTGACTGAATTTGGAAAACGGATTCAGTAAATACTTTCAGGCACAGATGAAGCTCGCGCCGCATCCGTTCTCAAATCTACGACCACACGAGGTTTCTCTTTACACGTTCATCAATCGCTGAAGAGA
>NZ_CALFPF010000815.1 GCF_937919775.1 uncultured Gimesia sp. | reverse complement strand
CAGGCAACGAGAGGGATCGACATCGTATTTCATCAGGCGGCACTGGCGTCTGTGCCCCGGAGTATCGATCATCCTCTCGATACGCATGAAGCCTGTGTAACAGGCACGATTCACGTATTGGACGCAGCACGGCGTCTGGGTGTGCAGCGCGTCGTTTATGCCGGTTCCAGCAGTGCCTATGGGAATCAGAAAGAAATGCCCAAACATGAAGGGCAGGCACCGGAAGTCCTCTCACCTTATGCGGCTGCCAAGTTAGCGGGAGAATTGTACTGTCAGGCGTTTGCGAATTCCTATGATCTGGAAACCGTTCGCATCCGGTACTTCAATGTTTTTGGTCCGCGTCAGGATCCCAACAGTCCTTATTCCGCTGTGATTCCTCTGTTTGCATCGGCCCTGCTCGAAGGGCGTCAGCCGGTCATTTACGGAGACGGCACTCAGTCCCGCGATTTCACATATGTCGACAATGTGGTTCAGGCGAATATTCTGGCATCACAGGCCGACGCCGCCAAAGTCTCAGGAAATGTTTACAACGTTGCCTGCGGAAGTTCGTTGAATTTAATCGATCTGATGAAGTTCATCTGCGATTTTCTGGAGAAGCCATTTAATCCCGATTTTCAACCTCGCCGCACGGGAGACGTTTTGCACTCCTGGGCCGATATCTCCGCAGCACAACGGGATCTGGGTTATGAACCGGTGGTTGATATCAAGGAAGGGTTGCGCAGAACGATTACCTGGTATGAGGAATATGTCAAATCGGAATCAAAAACCTGTCTGGGTGGCTGCTGATCCAGCGGCAACCAGAGAATCTCGTTCATACAGACCGTAACAATTATTTGTGCGTAAAAGCATCAGCAGTTTAGATAGACCAGGACCGCGTGTCGTGAATACAGAATTTCAACCTCTGGAGAATCAAGCCGATTTTGCAATCGACGGAATGGAAGATCATTCCCAGGCCGCTTCTTCCGGACCCGGAGTCGATGTGGTACGGTTGTTGTTTCGAAATAAACTGCTGCTGATTGCGGGACTGGCGACGGGGCTGATGCTGGGTCAGGCTGCCTACATGAAGTTAGGCCCCGTTTATTCTGCCAGCACGAAAGTCCAGGTTTCACAGAAAAATCCCGTACCGATCAAAGAGGGAGAAATTCAGACCTTTGGTGAATTGACTGCGCACATCGATGTGATCAAAAGCCCGCGGATTGTGGGTGAAGCCGTCAAGGAGGCAAAACTCAACGAATTACCTTCATTCGCAGGTGAAAGTGATCCGACGGAAGAAATTCTTGGTTCTTTGAAAGTCAAACGAATTTCCGGCAATGACAACGCGTATCTGAATATCCTGGATATTCTGTATGAAAATCCGCGATCACAGGACGCCAAAATTGTGACTCAGGCAATCGTGGATGCCTATCAGCGATACCTGCATGAAGTCCGTCAGGAAAATACCGACGAAATTCGCGAGCAATTGAATGAGGCGAACCGCCAGATACTCAGCGATCTGGATCAAAAGAAAAAAGAGTATAAGGAATTCCGGGAAGATGCACCCCTTTATTGGGAAAATACGCCCGGTTCCGATGCAGGAGTCGCCGGGAGCACCAACGTGCATCAGGAACGGATCAAAACCATCGATAATGAACGCAGACTGAATCTACTGCGACTGACGGAAATGAAATCGAAGGTGGATTCTCTCAAAGAAGCGATTGCCAGTGGCGAATCCAAGGAGACGCTGGAGTTGCTGGCGCAGCAGTTTATGATGGGCCAGGCACGCGGACAAGCCGGTGGTGCTGCGAATGCCTCTGAAAATAATCTCGCTGCACCGGGCGTTTCGAATACCGACCGTGCGCGTGCGGCGCTGGAAACGCATTTGATGCCGTTGCTGATCCAAAAGAATCAACTGGAACGAGATTTTAAAGAAAACCATCCCGACCTGGATGCCGTGAATCGCAGTATTGACACGATTGTCAACCTGTATCGACGGCAGGGAATTGAAATTTCGGCGGAGAATCTTGCCTCCGGCGAATTCCAACTGTCTCAAGCCAAAGAAATCGACTTCGTGAATGTGTATCTGAGTTCGATGGAGCAGCAGCTGAAAGAGCTTGAGAATCGCGAAAAAGAGCTGACCAGGCTGTTCGATCAGGAAACCGAACTTGCCAAAAAAGTAGGGAATTTTCAGGTCGTCGATCAGTCGTTTAACGAAGAAATTGCACAACTGAAAACGCAGCGCGATAATATCTTCAAGCAATTACTCGTGGAAAAAGTTTCTCAGGGAAACAGTGGATATACATTGTTGCAATTATCTCCGGTCAAGGATGCGCTGGTAATCAAACGCCAGATCAAATTCCTGATGGCAGGGGGAGCCGTCGGCCTGGCGCTGGTACTGGCGTTATCCTACCTCAGAGAAATGCGCGATACCACGGTGAAGTCGGTCGACGAAATCAGAGACCAGCTGCATTTGCCAATTCTGGGTGAAGTACCTGTGTTTGCTGAGACTGAGATTGCGGTGGAGGACGGTGAATTGGCTTCTGCCTTGTGGTATTACTATCGCCCGTCTTCCAGGGAAGCAGAAGCGTTTCGATCGTTGCGGACTTCGCTGCTGCTGAAAACAGATCGCAGTGGTGCCAAAGTGCTGCAGATGACCAGTGCTGAGCCCGGCGACGGTAAAACCACTTCCATTTCCAACCTGGCTCTGGCGATTGCTCAGACAGGCCGCAACGTTCTGATTGTTGACGCCGATCTGCGGCGACCGAACATTCATAAATTATTCGGTCTTGTCAATGGGATTGGTTTAGGAGACGTCTTAGCGCAAGAGATTGACGCACAGACTGCGATCCGCGAAACCAGAATCAGCAATCTTTCGATCATGACAGCCGGTACGCTACCAGATAATCCTTCAGAAATGCTGATGTCCCGACATTTTACTGATCTGATCAAGCAGCTGCGTGATGAATATGATTACGTTCTGATTGATACGCCGCCGCTGGTGGTCGTCAGCGATCCTTCGGTGATTGCCTCGTCTGTTGACAGTGTGCTGCTGGTGGTGCGTCTCGATAAGAACCGCCGCGGCGTGATCCGCAAAGTTCAGCAGATCATTCAAACGAACGGGATCAAAGTGACCGGCATTCTGGCAAACAGTGTCTTCACCGGAAAATATGGTCAGTACGACTACGGAACGGGAGAAGGTTATCGCGAATATTTTCTGCCGCCCGAGCAGAAACGAACGGTAGAACCTGCCGTTTCTGCAAAAAAGGAAATCAGCAGTCAGGAAGTCTGACCGCTATTCGAGTTCAATATCCAGTTCTTCAATTTTACGATAGAGGCTGGAAAGCCCCAGCTTTAAACGCTTGGCCGCTTCACGTTTATCGGTGCTGTCTTTCAGTACGCGGGTAATATGCATCCGTTCGTAATGTCTGAGGGCCAGTCGCAGGTCATCGACATCGGGTAACGGCGGATCGTTCTGATGCAGTTCCGGCGGCAGATCATTCAGGCAGATCATTGTGTCATCACACATCATGACGGCGCGTTCGATGGCATTATCCAGCTGGCGAACATTGCCTTTCCATTCTGCTGACATCAGCGTGCGAATGGTTTCGCTGGTTGCGCCGGTGACCCGTTTGCCCATTTTTTTGGAGTGTTTCGTGATGAAGTATTCCACCAGTTCCGGAATATCATCGACGCGTTCCCGCAGCGCCGGGATATGAATCTTCATGCCGTCCAGCCGGTAGAACAGGTCTTCTTCAAACTCTCCCTTTTTAACCATTTCAGACAGATCCTGCGTGGTGGAAGCGATTAAGCGAACATTCACTTTCACCGGTTCCGCACTGCCGAGCGGAAGGATCTCCCCGTATTCAATGGCCCGCAGCAGTTTTCCCTGCGTTCCTAAAGGCAGCTGAGAAATTTCATCCAGATACACGGTCCCGCCGTCCGCATTTTTAAAAACGCCGAATTGTTCCGCCTGCGGATATTGCAGCGAACTGCCCGCAGAGCCAAAGAGTTGCGATTCCAGTAATTCAATCGGACGCATGCCACAGTTCACCGCCAGAAAACGCTGCTCGCGATTCGGACCGTTGGAGTGAATCGAACGGGCGAATAATTCTTTCCCCGTACCGGATTCGCCAAACAGCAGTACGTTGGAATTGGTGGCTGCAATTTTACGAATCGTGTTTTGCAGATTCTGCAGGGTTTTACTGCTGCCGACAATCTCTTCTATTCCGGGGCTGCGGGCCAGCTCGCGTCGGAGGATCTGGTTTTCATAGAAAATTTTCTGGTATTCAAATAAGCGATTGAGCTTGTGAGACAGGTCATCAAAAATGACCGGCTTGACCAGATAATCAAAGGCACCGGCTTTGAACGCAGAGATGGTATTTTCGACGGTCGCATACGCGGTGATGATCAGCACGAAAATACTTGGTTTGATATTCTGCAACCGTCTGAGCAGTTCAATGCCGTCTCCGTCCGGCAACTGCACGTCGCAGATCGCGACATTAAAGTCCCGGTCCCGCGCCAGTTCCAGCGCTTTGGCGACCGTCGAAGCCTGCATGGTCTCGTAGCCTTCGCTGTTCAGATACTCTGCCAGCGAAGTGCGAATGACTTCTTCATCTTCAACAATCAGCACGGATCGATTGAGTTGCACGTTGGGATATGTCCTGTTTTTCATTTTAAGTTGTGACAAATTTGATTTCGTTTGCCGGGCCGGGGGGAATCTCTGCCAGACCATTCAACTCGTCACAATTGAGTGAGACGATGAATTTGGCACCATCTTTTACTGTATCATCAATTTCAATTGAACCGGAATTAGAGTGTTCCAGGATATTTTTACAAACAAATAAACCCAGTCCCGTGCCTTTGGCCTTCGTGGTGAAATAAGGCTGGAACAGTTTCTGTTTATCTTCCTCCCGGATGCCATGACCATTGTCATGCACCGAGATCAGAATCTGACCGGCCCGGGCTTCCGTCGTGATTTCGATCGATGCACCCTCTTCTGTGGAGTCCATCGCGTTGAGGATCAAGTTAAGAAAGACCTGGACGAGCTGGTCGCGTATCACATGCACGATCGGTAAATTCTCCGCAAAACGGGTGATGATCTTTTTCCCCTTTTTGCGTTTATAGTATTTTGAAATGTTCAATGACTCGGTAATCAGTTCGTTAATACTACAGCGATTGCGTTCGCTTGTTGCGGGACGGCTGAAATCGATCAATTCCCGCAGAATGCGTTGAATCCTTCTTAACTGGCCATCAACTTCTTCCAGACGTTTGCAGGTATAGTCGTCATTATTGTGCCGATTCAAGAGCTGGACCAGAGAACTGATCCCCGCCAGCGGGTTGCCGACTTCATGCGCAATCCCGGCGGCCAGTAAACCAAAGGCGGCCTGTTTTTCCTGCTGGATCAGTAACGCCTGCGATTCCTGCAGATCACTGGTGCGGCGGGCGATGCGCTCTTCCAGCAGTTCCTGATTCTGTTTGAGCTGCGCATTGGCAACAGACAGTTCCTGGCTCGCCTGTTTGACCAGTCGGGAAAAAGCAATACTGGCCCAGGCGACCCAGCCCATCCAGACAATCATCAGCAGTAATTGGGTTAACCAGTCTTTGGGAACGGAAGGGCTCGTGAACAGGAGCGTGGTAAAGCTGATGAGGTGCAGCGCCAATGTCATATACGCGATCGAGGGGGAGTGACGGATCGAGCAGACAATCAGCGAGAGCAGGTAATAAAAACGAAACGGGCTGTTCAGACCGGCATCGTAATGACAGAGCAGGCCGATAAAGATCGCCTCCATCACCGAGATGATCAGCGGCCACTCTCCCAGAAACACGCGGCTGCGAAAACTGAAATAGGTATCGGCCAGCGCATAGATGGCGCCTAATGTTAAAATCCAGTTTAACTGGGGTACCTGGATGGCGGAATCGTTGCCGACGAAGTTGACCAGCACATATCCCACACACAATCCGAACCAGCGAATGCGGAGCGTGATTTCTTCGGCCGGCAGTTCCCACGCATAGGCATCGTGGTGAATTTTCGGTTGAGCAGCCGAGGCAGGCGCAGACGCAGAGCCCGGCTGCGGAGACGCGCTGTCTGGCAAGTCTGCAGAAGTCGATTGATTTTCCTGGACTGAATGGTCATTCATAACAGAAATTAAGACTCGGAATCGCACTGTTGAAGGGCTGCGATCAGAAGGTTCATCAAAGTGTTTATGTATTGCTCGTCGTGCTCATCGATTGGCTCTGTTCACCCGGAAGGGGGGCTGACAGAGGAAACCGAAGCTATACTATCTCGAATCTGAAATTGATCTGCAATTACACATCCGTTATTTTGCGGGAGAAGTCGGCTAATTTTACTGAACAAACAGGTAAAATCAGAACTCTGCTCCGCAGACAAACAGCGGGAATCAATGGCCGTTGTCTGAGGCCTCACCAACAGGAAAGTGTTTTGCCTGAGAATTTCGGATAAATCTTTACGAATTGGCAGATCGAATCCTGTCTTTGCGGTCTACTTGTGTTTACAGATCCGTTACTTTCGACCGATAATAGCGTATATAAGATTGTAGGCATTGGCATGGATATGAAATCCGAATAGATGGGGAATTTATGAAAATCGTTTTAGCGAGTTCCGAGGCAATTCCATTTGCAAAGACGGGCGGACTTGCCGATGTGGCTTCGGCCCTGTCGAAAGCACTGGCAGAAGCAGGCCATGAAGTGAGTCTGTTTTTGCCGTATTACCCTCAATCAACCGCAAAACGGGGGTTTGGGCCTCATGATTTCGAAGCCTGCCCGGAAAAAGTCAAGATTGCCGTCGGTAGCAAGGATATCGAAGCAGGCTTGTTGAAAGCAAAGTTTCCCGATTCGAGCGTCACCGTATATCTGGTAGATCAACCCCGCTATTTTGATCGCCCGGAATTGTATCATGAGAAGGGCCGCGATTATCAGGATAATTGCGAACGATTTATCTTTTTCAGCCGTTCCGTAATGGCATTCACGGAAAGATTGAACCTGAAACCGG
>NZ_CALFPF010000814.1 GCF_937919775.1 uncultured Gimesia sp. | reverse complement strand
GCTGAGTGAATTGAATGAGCAGAAAAATTATCGATTATTAAACAAAAATAGTTCTACAATAGGTACTTACAGTCTGGAATATCGAAGATTACTGGGATCAATAAATGGATTCAGCACGAGCGGAATCGATACGTTTCTCGTAATCCCATTTCAAAACGCTTCCACACTATTGACTCAAGTTGATCCCATCAACGTCACTGACGCGCAGCAGTATGCAGCCGGACTGGCATTACCAAAGCAGCTTGTATTTACGGCATCTCAAAGTGAGGAGAATCTCTGGAAAATCAAATTGCCTGACTTGAAAAATCTTGAACTACCCGAAGTATTCAGAGGTGCTGGTCAAGGGTTCTTCTAGGATAAACTATTTCTGAAACCGATAAAAAAACGGGAGTACCGAGTGGCCTGGCCTGAGATCAGCATCGACGATTTTCCGCCCGAGCGCGACGATGAACCCTCATCGCTGCGGCAGGATATTATTGATGAACTCAGCGACCACTTTGCGTGCGCCTTGAATCGAGAGTTATTAAAAAATCCGGATGCGCAGTCCGCAAAACAACGCGTAATCAATCAGTTCGGTGATCCCATCAAAATCGCCCGCCAACTCTGGCTGGATGCAATGAAGGAGAAAATCATGTCGCAACGTATTATGACCGGTATTTCCGCCGTGATGGCGGTGTGTTGTATCGCTGTGGTGGGCATAGCCTGGTCGATGATGAAGCAGAATGAAAGTCTGAATCTGAAAATGCTGGAACAGATGGCGGCAATGGGCAATCGTCCTCAGCCGGCGGCTCGAGAGTTGGACTCGCAGTTTCTCAATCAATTAGAGGTCATGATCCAGAAGCAGGTCTCACAGGCGGATTCCAGTTCGGGGGCGTTGAATTCAATTACATTTCAGTTGGTCCAGGAAGAGAAAGACGGAAAACCTGCTGTAGGTTTTTCCGGGACATTATCTAAAATCGGAGGTGCAATAGAAGACTTCAAAGTAAATGCAGTGAGTGATGTAAAGGGGAAACTGGAATTTGGTCGACTCCCTTGGGGAAGATATCAGATGACGTTACTGGCTCCGTGGAATGAGAAGTGGAGTGTGCAGACGTTTTCAACTCTTCCGGGACGAAAATATGAAGAGACGATCGTCTGCCCTGCGGCAGTTCCAGGCAAAGTTCCCTGCGCAATTTCAGGTCGACTGGCCAACCCGACCCACAGAAGAAAGCTATTATCTTTTGTGTGATTTTCGTTTGGAAAATCCGAATGCGCACTTAAAACTACCAAACGATTCAGTCGGAAATTTCTATCTGCAAACTGTGCAAACTTTTCAGCAGAACCCCTCCTGGCCATACTCGTACTGGACGTACCAGTATGGCGTCAATCAGAAGCCTGCGAAAATTAAAGGTGTCTTTCTGGTTGATGTCTTAAATAACCGGGTGGCTCCCTGTCCCATAACGCCAGATGGGGATTTTAAGAATATTGAACTTCAAGAACTGGTCTGGCAATCAAGTATTGAGTTTTTACAGGGGGAATATTTTCGACCAGCCAGCTATTTGCTTCGGAAGGATGAACTTTCCAAGGTAAGTGAATTGAATTCGATCAATCAAATCGAAACGATTGTTCGATCAAGTAATGGGTTCGGAATAGATAACTATCAAGACTCGAAAGTGGGGATGGTTATTTCTCCTTTTCAGCCCTTTGAAATGGCACCTCAGGTGATCAAAAGCCTTGAGCAGAATAAGAACCTGTTTGAGAAGAAAAGTAGTACTAAAGAGAGACTAATTCGAGGATATCGGGAAAACCGTGAGAATGCGGTTCACGGCTATATCGCAAAAAAAGATCAACCCAACGTCTGGAAAATTAACATCCCTGCTCTGTTTCCGATTACTGCGGAATCCGGTTCATCGAATAGTGTCCCGTAACCGGGAAGAGTTTTTCATCTCCCGTGCCAATCTGTTGGCAGTTGACTTCGTAGACGAATTTTTCTTTGAGTTCGTTCACTTTCAGTCGCACCGTTTTTTTGTCGTCGGAAACGGTCGCTTCTTCCACTTCGACCTTATAGCGGCCGCTGTCGGGGCTGGCGTAGCTGCCGCTCCAGACGCGGGTGTAACCGGCGATGGTGTAGGCGTCTTTGTCGGACGCTTTTTTCGCGTCGACCGGTTCGAAGAATTCGAGCTCGAAACCGTCGGGGGTCGCGCGGAGTTCTTTGATGCCGTTGGGCAGTTTGCCGTTGGGGGTCAGTTTGACAATCGAGCCGGTGTTCTGACCGCCGAGCCAGCCGCTATCGTGAATGCTGCCGACGTAGATGTCCCCCCTGGGACTGACGGCGACTGACATCGGTCCCGCGAAGTTATGCTCATCGGGGGGGACGTCGGCGCGGGTGAAGTAGTAGGTGGCGCCCTGCACGGAATCGCCGACTTTTTGTGTGGTGAAACGGATCAGAAACCGCTGATTGTATTCGCAGCCGAGCCCCTGATCGAACAGGCTGGCATACGGGAACTGTTTGGGAAAACAGGTCAGACCGTTGACGCTGCGCGTCCAGGGATGGGGGACCTGAATGGCGGCGCGGGTCTCTTCCAGGTTTTCTTTGTTTCGCAGATCGGACTGACTGGGCACGCCATACGCTTTGCCGGGAATCAGGAAATTGATCTCGTTAAAGGTGTTCTGCACCCCCTGTTGATCGGAAATATAAATTTCGTCTTTGGAGTTGATGGCAAGCCCCGTGGGATAACGGAACGCATGCCCCAGAACTTCGAGGTTGCCATTGTAGGTGATTTTGAGAATCTTTCCGCGCCAGTGAATCTGATCGTCGGGGCGTTCCATCTGGGCATAATCGCTGCCCAGGCCGACATACAAATTGCCCTGACTGTCGCGGATGCAGCCGGTGGCCCAGTCGTGATAATTGTCGTTCAAGCCCCAGCCGGTGGCGATCACCGTACGCCGGTCGGCGCGGCCGTCGCCGTTGGTGTCGGAAAGCCGTAAGACTTCCGGTTTATGCGAGACGATCAGATCGTTCCCGTCGGCGATGATCCCGAACGGGGCAGAGAGGCCTTCTTCGAAGAGCGTGAGCTGATCTTCGACGCCGTCGCCGTCCGTATCTTTGGCGAGATAAACGTCCCCTTTTAATGAGGTGAAAACAAGGGTGCCGTCGTCAAGCCAGGCGATTGCGGTGGGCATGATGGCACGGTCGAGGGGTAGACGCACGCCGTCAAAGCCGGGGGCACTGGTGACCGTTTCGAGGGCCGGTTTCGGTTTGGGTTTGGTGACAATCTGCAGCGCGTCGGCTTTGAGATTGCAGAGATAATCCAGCGTCAGCGACGCGTGGCCGGAGGAATCGCCGCTGGCTTTGACATATTCGTGTGAGTTGTTGTCGGTGATGTGTTTCCACTTCGCTTGCCGGTGGTTGACATCGGTGATGGTCGGGTCGCCGAAACTGCTGGAATAGCGGGGACGTCCGATGTAAAGGTCGTATCCTGCGGGCAGGTTACCGGCTTTGATGGTACGCTGCCAGCCCGTCTGATCTGCTTTCGCGGGAAGTGTCTGGAACGTATCAGACACGGCGACGGTTGTGGTTTTATCGTCTATTTTAAAGGTGAGTGCATAGTTCAGGATGATCTGATTTCCGTGCGATTCATAGCTGCGGAGTGTGCCCGAAGTGCCATTCTGCTGATGCGGATAAATAACGGCCGCCGGTTCTGTTCCCGATTTGACCAATACGAAATCGGGGCCGCGTTCATAACCGGAAACGATGGGGGTGCCCGCCATGTCCCAGTACCAGCTTTTGCCTTCGGTGCGTTGACGGGCTAAATCGCCGAGCGTCCATTGCACGAGGGAAAAGTGATCGAGATCGAACAGCAGGTTATGTCCGTTGTCAAAGCCGACCGCAAACGCGCGGGCCACATAACCGCCGCCGGTCTCTTTGGGATTGGTGAAGACATCGCGTACGATTCGCGCCGGTTCCCCGGCTGCGACCGTGAGAAACTGTTCAACAACGGAAGGATTCGTAGGAACTTTGAACTGGGGATCATTCAAGCCGAGCCAGATGGCGTCGAGCTGACGGTTGATATCGCCGCCCAGAACTTTGGGGACGCTTTTCTTCAGTGCGGGCATTTCCATGCCGGGTACGATTCGCAACGGGTTATGCACCCAGCGGAGGAAGTATTCTTTTCGCATGCGCGATCCCAGCATGAGCAGGTCGGAACCACGGGTGCCCAGTGCCACGTTGCGGGGCTTGTATTCCCCGAGTACATGGCAGGAGATGCAACTGAAACCTTTAGCGCCGGTAATCGTCTGGCCGGCGATGAGCAGCTGGGCGCGATTCTGATCGGACGAGTCGACCATGAAATCGGGCGGACGCGGTCCGTCGTCGGGGACCAGATCGTGTGAGACAAGGTAATCGAGCAGCGCCTGTTTGTCTGCGGTGGAATGCTGGAAACGGGGCATGCGGACGCGGAGCCAGGGCATGCGGATGGTTTTCTGTTCGCCGCTGACCGCTTCAGAGAGGGCCTCGTGTTTGAGTTTATCGCCGACGGCTGTGAGAGCCGGGGGAATCATGGCTTCGCTCTGACCTGCGAGCGTGGGATCGAATTTCGCCATTTGACCGGCGATTTGTGTGATGCCTTCGTGTTTGTCCCGTTCGTGGCAGTAAATGCAGTTGCGCTGTTCCAGCACGTAGCGGCCGCGGTCGAATTCGTTTTCCGGGGAAGACGCGCCAACGCTGGATTTGAGATATGCTGTGACGGCTGCGCGATCAATGGTGCGATAGGCGGGACGGCTTTTTTCCAGATCCGGTGTTTCCGCCAGACAGGAGTTGTCCCAGTTGGTAACGGTTTTAGAGAGATCAACAATTTGCTGCGTCGGCTTTTCGATGCCGGGAATCGTATGGCAGGCGGCACAGCGGGCCTGGGTGATCAGTTTTTTTCCGTCAGCGATCATTGTTTTATCAGCAGTGGGCTTTTTGCCGGCGGGCAGCTTGGCTTGCTTTAATGCGGAGAGGGCGTAGGCTAACTGGCGTCGCTCCGTGGTATCGAGTTTGATCACCGGCATGCGATGATCCTTGTTTAATTTTTGCGGATCGGAGAGCCAGGTATAGAACCATTCCGTGTCTCGTTTGTCGCCGATGCTGCTCAGGTCGCCGCCGCTGAAGGGTTGCTGGTTGCCTTTGCCGTCGATCGTATG
>NZ_CALFPF010000813.1 GCF_937919775.1 uncultured Gimesia sp. | reverse complement strand
GACAGTCCCTATGTGGCGCTCAGTGACTGGGACAGTGTTGAATGTACCGAGTGCGCTGATGTGATTGCTGCCAACGAACAGACTCGCTGTGATCACTGTGAAATCACACTCTGCGCGGAGTGTGCCCAGGATTGTTCGGACTGTGCTTGTCCTTATTGTCATGAGTGTTTGTCGCACTGTGATAGCTGTCACGGCAACTGCTGTTCATCCTGTTTAAAGCAATGCATTCAATGTCATGCCGACTGCTGCCAACGTTGTTTACTTGAAAATGAAAGGTGCTCTGATTGTGATGAAGAAGAATTCGAAGAAACAGAAGAAGAATTACCGGAATCCCATGTTTCGGCAGCAAACCCGGTTGCCGCAACTGCGGTTCAGCCCGACTGCTTGGGCGAAACTGTTGTACCTGCGTGATTATGGCGATACCGAAGTCGGTGGCTTCGGGATTTCCGCACAGGATGATCTGCTGCTGGTGCAGGACCTGCAGCTTGTGGAACAGACCTGCTCGTTGGCTCATGTGGCCTTCGACGATGAGGCGGTGGCGAATTTCTTTGACGCTCAGGTGGATGCAGGCCTGCGTCCTGAGCAGTTCGGTCGGATCTGGATTCATACGCATCCGGGAGATTGTCCGTTACCCAGCCAGACTGATGAAGGAACTTTTGATCGTGTCTTTGGTCGATCCGACTGGGCCGTGATGTTCATTCTGGCGCGGACAGGGCGAACCTATGCTCGGTTAAAATTCAATGTGGGGCCTAAGGCTGAATTCGAGGTCCCGGTAAAACGGGATTACTCTCAAACATTTGCTGGCTGTGATCCAGAACGTTGGGAGGATGAATATTTAACGCACGTGCATCCGCAACATAAAAGTTGCCTGTTCCAGTCTGAGTTTGATCGGGTCGCAGACTTTGACTGGGAAGAGGACTGGCTGTTTGCTGAATACGAATTGAAAGGAGAACAAATTTGAATACATTAAATGTGACTACGGACCGTTTCCAGAGACAAAGTGATCTGATTCCGGCGGAACGGCTTTCCCAGCTGACGGCGACCGTTATCGGTGTAGGAGCGATTGGTCGTCAGGTGGCCCTGCAACTGGCGGCAATCGGGACACCACGGATTCAGCTGGTGGATTTTGATACTGTCGAATCTACCAATATCACGACTCAGGGATATCGGGCTCAGGATCTGGGACAGTTTAAAGTCGACGCAACGGCCAGAGCCATCCAGGAGATTGATGATTCGATTCAAGTGATGACATTCCAGGACCGCTATCGTACCACCACTACTCACGGGCAGGCGGTTTTCTGCTGCGTTGATTCCATCTCCGCACGCGCGGCAATCTGGCGGTCCGTCAGCAAAAAATGTGAATTCTGGACGGACGGTCGAATGTTGGGGGAAATGATTCGGATACTGACAGCAATTGAGGGTTCTGGAGGAGATCGGTATGCTGAGACACTTTTTCCTCAAACTGAAGCTCAGGCTGGAAGCTGTACCTCACACAGTACCATCTATGTTGCCAGTATTGCAGCGGGGATCATGGTTCATCAGTTTACACGATGGCTTCGAGAAATCCCCATCGATTCTGACACTACCCTCAATCTGCTTGCAGGTGAAATCACAGTAAAATGAAAACACTGAAGTAGAATAATTTCAGCATTGCAAAATATAAATGCGTTTTATAGCGGGTCACCAGTAGTGGTGGCCCGCTACCCCTTTCTTTATCTATCAGAACATCGGATATGCCTTGCGAGTTTCTTCAATCGTTCAACACCTTCCAGAAATGTTAGCACCAGATGTTTGTGCTCCTGCAGGGTGGAGTGCAGTATGCCGCGTCTGATCATCCCCGATTCAAAGACCATGTCTGGAGCTATGACTTCGTGCAGGACCAGACATCTGATGGCAGGAGTTTTCGGATGCTGGTGATCATGGATGAATACAGTCGAGAGTGTCTATCGATTGATGTCGCTCGCAGACTCAACAGTGAAGACGTTCCGGAGCGACTCAGCGACCTGTTCATTCAGCGTGGAACCCCAACTTACATTCGCAGTGACAACGGGGCCGAGTTCACGGCAAAGAAAGCGCGGAAGTGGCTGGAACGTGTGGATGTGAAGACTCTGTATATCGAACCGGG
>NZ_CALFPF010000812.1 GCF_937919775.1 uncultured Gimesia sp. | reverse complement strand
GGGGTTAATCGCCCAGAGCCAATGTTTTCCTTGCTCATATTTCCGGACAGACTCTAAGCCCCCAGTCGGTACTCGCAACTGCTGCAAAGTCTTCCTCAGAGTTAACTCCACTCAGGAGCGTTCGCCGCTCAAGCTGTTCAAGTGGATTCCGAACAGTAAATTTGCGACGCTTATGGGGGCGTGCAGGTTGAGCGGTAGAAGCAAAAAGTGAAGGAGGCCGACGCATTTGATGCAGTCGACGACGAATGTATGACAACCACGAATTGAGAAGCATGGCTACTCCGGGGGAAAACTCGTTGAGATCTGAAGACAGATAAGTCGTTGACGTCGTCCCGCCTCATGAAGGGTCAGGCCCGACCGTGGAGATGACGTCAATGTGCGCTGTGGTGACAAAATCCGGATAGAAATTACGCGTAAGAAATCAGTGCCCAGGTACGGCCGACACGAGTATGCGGCTGGCAATGGGAAGACATAATGGGATAGGTAAGAGTTCTGGTGGATCACCACCATAAAAATGATCAAGACCGGACGTTTTTTCTCCACGAATGCCTGTTTTTTTGGGGAAACTTTTGCCGATGAGCCTCAAGCCCCGACCACAAGGCAAGATGTCGGATTTGTTATTTTTTCGAGACGGAATGGCTCTCTCACACAACCCCAACCAGTGCCCACAATGCCTGGGAAACCTTAGTTTCCGTTGATTCTACGTGTTTTCATGCCCTGACTGGCGCCGGATCGCCTGCGGCGCGTGGCGTCCTGTAGTCCCATTGACGACAGGTGCGGCGGCCGCATTTGCATGGGTTTTACCAACAAAGGCCACTTTCCACACAACACTCCTCAAACTCGCTTTTCCTTGGTGAAATGCAGTGAATGATTGCATTTCCGGATCACAAAGTCGGCATCGTCCCCCGACTCTCTGAATGACTCAATCCGGCCGCGGTGGTTTCGTCGCAACCGCGAGCGTTGTGAGGGATACGATTGGTATGGGCTCACAAAAGTTGTACGCTCTGGCTGCTCCGTGTGATTATCAGGAACGATAAATCAACAACCAATCTCCTGGAAAACTGTTTTTTTTTACGGAACAAAGTGTCCGCTCTCGCCAGTTTCTACGCCTTTTAAATTGACAGGCGACATGTCACGCAAGAATCCGTCTATTCCAAATTCGGGGCTTTCTAAGCCTTCGGTAGAGTGGTCGCGACGGGCTCGCGATGGCAGGGCATTTACCTTCGACGAATTAATAACAGCGGACAACAGAGTCTATCGGGAGCTCCTTGCGGCTGCGGAGTGTGACTTGGCGGCTCAGAGCAAACAGTCACCATCTGACGTGGTTCAGGAGACAATGGTTGACGCGCAGCGGTCCTTTGGTGATTTTCGAGGTGAAAACAGGAGTAAATGGCGGTCGTGGCTTTTGAGTATTTTAAAATACAATCTGCTCGACAAACGTCGGCGTTTCGTAGATTCAAAGAAACGAACCACGCAAAGAGAAGTGGCGGGGGTAAATATCGCGACGCTGACGGGCAGTGAATCATCCAGTGATTTGCCGCTGAACCAATTGATTAAACGGGCAACAATTTCCAACGTGACACGAAGTCTGGAACAACTACGCCCCGAGCAGCAGGAACTGCTGCGTCTGCGTTACTGGCAACAGAAGTCATTTCATGAAATCGGAAAGATTCAACACCTCACCGGTGACGCGGCCCGGAAAGCTTTGTACCGGTCGGTTGACGCACTTGCGAAGGTGATCGCAGCAAATGAGCAACAAGGACAACATGCTGGCCGAACGACTGATCGCGGCTGATGACGCACGACATCGAGGAGAATCAGATTGGCATCTGTCCAGCCTTGAAGGTTTGTCCCCTGAAAATCATGCTAAGCTGACGCAGTTGATCGACACCGTGCAACTTGTTGACGAATTAGCAAAGTTGGACCTGCCGCGTGAGGCTTCGCAATCTGAAGATGAGACGCAGACCGCGACTTTCCCACCAGTTGGGCGGGAAAACGGACTGCCGGATCATTTTGGCGACTACCGAATTCGGTCATTGATCGCCCGTGGTGGTTTTGGGGCAGTTTTTCTCGCCGAAGACCAACGGACGCGTCGTAAAGTCGCTATCAAAGTTCCACGACCGGATGTGTTGATCACAGACGATCTGCGATATCGGTTCCTGACCGAGGCGCGTGCGGCCGGCACGCTTTGTCATCCCAACATTGTGACTGTCCGGGAAGCGATATCGGAACCCACGCCTGCGATTGTATACGAATACTGCGAAGGTGGGACACTGGCAGACGTATTGCGTGCGGGTACGGAGTTGTCAGAACAACAAGTCCTTGGTTTTGCGATCTGTCTGGCTGAAGCCCTGAAGCATGCTCATGATCGTGGCGTGCTGCATCGCGATCTGAAACCCAGCAACATTCTGTTGACTGAGACCTCGGAGAAAGGCCCCCAAAAACAGTTTCAGATTGGCCAGACGCTGTGGACGCCGAAGTTGACTGACTTTGGATTGGCCAGGCTCATGGACGATTGTGATCGGCATACTCGGACTGGAACAGTATTGGGCACGACAGAATATATGGCTCCGGAACAGGTTGCCGGGCAAACGAGTCAGACTGGAACTCATACTGACATATTTGCATTCGGAATCCTGCTGTACCAATTGCTGACCGGAAAGTTGCCGTTTCAGGGCCCAACCCGTCTGCAGACACTTCTTCGGATCGAGTCCGCTGAACCGGATCGACCACGACTAATCCGCCCGCAACTTTCCGTCGAGATCGAATTGATCTGCCTCAAGTGTCTGCAGAAAGTGCCCGAAGCTCGATACGAATCGGCAGCAGCGTTGTTGCATGATCTTAAGGCTTTGCGCGACTCGAAGCCCATCAGTATCGTGCCGCCGTCATTTCGAAATCAATTCGGATACTGGTATCGGCAAAACCGCAGATTGGTGAACGGCCTGGTGTTTCTGAATGTATTCTTAATTGTTGTTGTGTTGATTGCGGTGCGTCTGCAGGCACTCAATCACGACATACGACTGACTCAACAGGAAGCTGACCTCAGCCAGCAGCTGTCACGGGTCGCTCAGTACTTTCGCAGCTTGTCAGATGCAAAAGCTCTTGTTCTCGCGAGGACGCCGGAATCTCAGACACAAGCACTGGATACTGTGGAAGCAGCGGCACGTGAAAATTTTGCCTGGCAGCAAAACCAGATACGAGATGGTTCCCCCCGTCCGACCTCGGACACAGAACTGCGCACGGCAACAATCGCGTGTCTGCAGGAAGCAGAGCTGCGTCCTGCGGGACAGATTGCGCCGGGATTTAACGCATCGGTTGTCGCATTTCACCCTCAGGGGCACATTATCGCCATCGGTGAGGACCGGTATGAATTGCCTGACCCGCACATAAAGGTCAATCTGTATGAGTTTCCATCTGGTGATCTGCTGGCAGAATTGTCTTGTCCGGGCAACATTCAAAGGCTCATTTCCCATCAGCAAATTGATGGCATCAGAGACCTGGAATGGAGTCCCGATGGGCGTTGGCTTGCCGCCAGTCGAAACCGGGGGCAACTGTTTGTCTGGGATACGCAAATTAATAATAAACGTCAGGAACTGGACACCCTTTCGTTTTACAGGTCCCGGCTGCTGTTCTCTCCCGACAGTCGGACCCTTTATGCAAACACAGTGGTGGCCGAAGACAATGACATACTGCTGAAATTCGAGCTTGCCGAAAATGACATGTTTCGTGAAACGGCAAGCACAGAAGTTAACCACATGCACGGAATGGCATGCTCTAAGCCGTTTGACCGACTGTATGCGTTGGGCGACTCGGGGTTACACACATTCGAACCCAGGTCACTAACAGAGAGACAGGTACGACCGGTAACATGGTCTTTCTTTAAAGACACGCGTGATGGCAGCATCAGATTCATTATTGATCGGGGACGTGTCGGCATTGCGGCTATTGGCTCAGAACAACCAGAACGATTTCTTAACATTCCACACGGCCTGCGACCGTCACAGATACTGAATCAGAACTTTTCGTGCAGCAGCAACGGTAATGTCTGTCTCATTCAGAGTGTTTCTCCCCCACGGCTGCACATTTTTGATACGGCCACCGGGACACTCATTGGTGAATGGCTATCTGTCAGAGCCCGAGACAGCGACTGGCCGTCGGAAGTACATCCAACAGGGCGTTTTTGTGCGGTACCGGATGGAGATCGAGTTCAGCTTGTTGAAATTAGCCGTTTCCCGGAACATCGTTTGACGACTGTTCGTCCTGAGCCGCTCGAATGTGGAGCAATCTCTCCTCTTGGGACGCACATCGTCACAGCAACGCAGAATCGATACGGTGATCGTTCTCTTCGGGTGCAACTCACAGAACTCAACGGTGATGATGAAGAGCAGTTGGTTGCAGAATACAGTCCGAAGCTTCACTCCCGAAACCACCGGCGTGCGTGTGTTGCGGCATTCCATCCGCACGGCGATCGATTTGCTGTTGCCGTGAATCAGTTCAGTTCGTTAAGTCTGCATGACATTCACGGCAAGACTGAGTGGGACATCCAGGTGGAAACACCACGTGCGACTGCATTTTCCCCAACGGGTGATGACTTATGGGTCGCCCATGCATCAGGAGTTCAGAGGCTGGAGCTGAAAGACGGTAAAATCGATCAACGGTGGCGTTGGTCGAATTTGTGGCCGAAGATAAATAATGGTGGGCGGACACTGACTGTCACAGTTGAAGACCATGGGGCGGCTGTCAGTGACAGTGATGGCAGATTGCACCTGTTTTCGGTTGAGCGTCCCCCCGAGGCGTCCACCTTCCGGCCGGAATGGTCTGTTCAGGTTGCGCCCCACCTTGTCCCTCTGACAGCAACTGCTTTCAACAAGACACAGGGGTTTATTCTGGCCGGGGACGAAGCCGGCTTTGTCTACAAGGTCGACACAGCAACCCGGGCCATCACACCGGCGCCGTTGCATTCGCAAAAAATCACCTCGCTGGGCTTTATTAATGACAGTATGTTTTTCACCTCCTCATACGATGGCACCGTCGGTGTGTGGAAGTGGAACGAAGAAACGCCGGAGGAAATCTTTCAATTTCCATCGGGGCGTGCTGTACTTGATGGGACAGCTTACAAAGTGGACGAAACAGATTTCATTAAGTATCGAAGGGAAGGTCAGGGTGCCATGCATGTCTGGAATCTGACACAGTTAGCGAATAGATTCAGTGACATGGCAATAGCCGCTGATGGCATGTCCGCTTCGTCAGAAAAAATTGTGGCGAAGAACCGGTAACCGTCGCGCGGTACAAACTGAGTGCACAAGGCAACTCTCCTTGTCGATTCAGCTTGTGTCGAATCACAACGTAAGCAAGTGCGGCGGAAGATCACGAGAACTGGCGCGCAGAGGCGTTTCAGATAAGTTTGAAATCGTGACAAGCGGGGAATCACAAAAGGGGACGTTC
>NZ_CALFPF010000811.1 GCF_937919775.1 uncultured Gimesia sp. | reverse complement strand
CAATGGTTTTTGAGGATCGCCCATATGGTCTTTACGGCGAAATCGTGCCAGTGCGGGCCGCCGCGTAGACCAGAACCAGCGATGATGAAAGACGGTTTCAAGCTCATCGAGATCGAGGTACATCAGGAAGATTCGATTGCGAAAGCTGTGTTCAACGGGTTCAAATCGTCGATGTCGAACCCAGCCTTCGTAGATACCGCTTTCCATGTTTCATCCGTTTCCATTAACGCCTGACAAACAGCCAGCGCACTGTTGACGCCGTCTTCGTGAAAACCATTTCCCCAGTACGCACCGCAAAATGAAGTTCGCTGCGCATTGATCACTTCCGGGTGACGTCGCTGCGCCTTGGCACGATCTGCCGTAAAAATGGGGTGGTGGTAGTTGATGCTGCGAATCACTTTTTTCGGATTTACCCTGTCTTCGCTGTTGAGGGTCACACAAAATGTATTTTTAGAACGCAAACTCTGCAGGAGATTCATATTGTAAGTCACGGTTGCTTTTTCATGACTGTCGCGGGGGGCAAAGTAATTCCAGCAGGCCCAGGCGCGCCGACTCCGAGGTAAGACAGAGGCGTCGGTATGCAGTTGGGCAACATTCGATTCATAAGGAAATGCCGACAGCAAATCGCGTTCGACAGAATTTGCATCATCACCGAGTAAGCGCAATGCCTGATCGCTGTGGCAGGCGAAAATCACGTGATCGAAACACTCAGGTAAGCCACCGCGCGTACAGACCTCAACGTATGCATCCTTACGAACCACTGAGGCAATTGGTGTGTTGAGACAGATGGAATCAGCAAATCGGGCTGTGAGCGCTTTCACGTACGTATTTGAACCGCCACAAATGACTCTCCATTGAGGACGGTCCCGAATCGCCAGAATCCCGTGATTCAGATAAAACTCCACAATAAACCGGATGGGAAATTGTTCGAACGTTCCCAAAGGACAGGACCAGATGGCAGAGCCCATCGGCAGAAAATACTGTTCGATAAATTCCTGTGAGAAACGTTCACGAGCGAGGTATTCGCCCACCGTTTGCTCTTCGTCGTGCGACTGCAACAGCTCAAGCGACTGTCGATTGAACCGTAATATCTCTTTTAAAAGCCGATAGAAACGCAGACTGATCAGATTTCGTCGCTGCGCAAAAAAGCCATTCAGGTCGGCCCCTCGATACTCAAGCCCCGTCCGCTCGCACTTCATGCTGAAGCTCATCGCCGTCGGTTGCGACGCCACACCAAGTTGACTCAGAATTCGGGTGAAGTTGGGATAAGTCTGATAGTTAAACACAATAAACCCGGTATCGACTGCATGACGCTCGCCATCCAGTTCCACATCAATTGTATTTGTGTGGCCGCCGACATAGTCATTCGCCTCGAACAGCGTGATATCATGTTGTCCCTGCAGGCAATAAGCGGCGGTCAGACCCGAGATGCCGCCGCCGATGATGGCAATTTTCATCAGCTCACCTCGTTTATATCATGTGGAACACGGCAACTACCGTTTTGATGATTACAGCGTCCGGTAAACCTCAGTCTGTTTTTTGCGCAAAAACAGTAGGTCAGATCCAGTAATTGAGAAACCACCGGCAGTCTCGTCGGGAGTACGATCCACCCCAAACCAGCGGCTGTATAGAGTCTGCGAAACACTTCGACTCCCGTAACCCAGCTACCGTCTGGCAAGCGGGCGTGCATTTCATTCATGAATTGATCCCAGGTTTTGCCATAAGCTTCCGCATCAAACTTGGGATCAGCAATGTTTGTAAACAGGATTTTGTGTTTTCTGTCCAGGCGACGAATCATGTTGACTTCCCGCAGGCACAACGGACATTCCGCATCATAAAATGCTTCAATCTCAAATTGATGATTCATCAGCGTCTGCTTCTTCCTGCTTGCGAAAGTTTCAAACAAATATTTAATAGCCAACCAGTTCGCACATCATTTCGAGGTCTGTTTCCTCAGCCTTCAATCGCAGCTTGGCAACCGCACGCTGTTCAAGCTGCCTGACTCGTTCTTTTGAAATCCCCAGTTCATCCGCCAGGCTCTGAAAAGTCCGGATTTTTTGTTGCTCACCTAATGCAAAACGGCCTTGAACGATCAACTGCTCACGCCGATCCAGATTGTCCATCGCCTTTGCAACCAGCGCAGATAATTCCTGCCAGATCTGCTCATCCATCGCGGGCTCCCTGACTTCTCTGGCCTCATCTAGAGCGCTGGTATGTGTCGCCGGTGTGAACCGGGCATTTGCCTTTCTTCGATCAGCAATCTTGCGATAGGCATAATTAGAAATCGCATGGTATGCGTAAGTACTGAAGCGAAAACCACGCGAATAATCAAATTTGTCAACCGCCTTGAGTAAAGACCAGATACCGTCGCTCAGCAGTTCGTCAAATGAAATATGCGGAGTAACACACTTCTTGATGATCGACACCACAAGTCGCATGTTGCAGCGAAGTATATAGCTGCGAATGTTTTGTGCTTCGTTCAGATACAACTCGATTGTGTTGATCTCATCTTCATCGGGTGAGTCGGGATCAATCTGAGAACGAAGCGAGTTGGCTTTATACTTGACATAATTCATGCGACGGAACAGATTCTGTTCCTCTTCGACGGAGAGCACACCGGCTTCGCATAAACGGGCGATATGCGCTGGCAGGTTCTGAGAACTATTTACCTTCATCAAATCCTTTGATTCATCCGAATCATCAGAAAATGATTCGTAAAGTATTTCATGCCCGGCTTCCGGACTCTGAAAAATCGGATTTGAAATGAAATCAATCTCCGTCTTCAACAGTAATTCAGCACGCTGCCCTGAATCGTCTCGCAGAGTGCCTATCCGTCCAGTTTCGTGTAC
>NZ_CALFPF010000810.1 GCF_937919775.1 uncultured Gimesia sp. | reverse complement strand
GATTCTCAATTCGGTTCAGCAGCAGACGATTCGGCCGGTTGAGTACCCAGCCTGTGATTCTACCACACAGCAAAATCAAACAAATAAGTCCGGGGGTACTAATGGTGGCACCAAATGCTGGAGAGACGGAAAATGCCAACAAGGCACAAAAGGGTGTAGCGCAGCAGAATGGCGCAACCCAATTGGGAAGATCAGAAGTATTCATGGATGACTCCTAATTCTTCGTTTTGTCGATGAATAATTTCGTCTGTTTTTCCGCGGCCTCAAACAACCCCGTAACATGATTCAGCATCTCGATTCGCTGTTCACCGCTCCATTCGTCATATGGAGTCGTAGTGACTGAGTAGTCGGAATACTGATTATCTGGCTCGAAGATATGAACTTCGATACAAATACGTTTTTTGCCGTTCCATTTTTTCCACGTGAGGCATGAAAAGTCTTCTGGACGCCACTCGTTATGGTCGTATGTGTAAGACACAGAGCAGGGAATGGGTAGTGCCTTTAAACAGGCTTCAATTTCATCCCATTGCGCGTCTAGCCGCTTGTAGGCTTCGGAAAGATCGGAACGAAGAGCTTCAACAGGCGCAGAGAGTTTGCGCAAATCAAGTTTGACCATTTTGGCCTCCTTATTACTCCAACTCGAAGTTTAGATTGAATATCACGAACCGTAAGGAACGCGTTTGTACCACTAGCACGTAATTAAATTACCACAGCTCGTTGAAAGAATCAATCCTGAGGCAAATAACGTCCACATAAATCGCACAAGTCACGCTATCCGTTTTCAATCTCAATTCTAGTTTACTACCAGCCAAAATCTCTTTAGGCCCGCCTCAGAATTATAGATAGGCTGAAATAGTCTAGGCCATATCCCCATAATGCGGGCTGGTTAAGCTGATATGTTCATTCGATTCGCCACCCACTATTTACATTGTCACCAATATCACTTATAGTGTCGATCAGGAAAATCACACCGAGGGATACCGATGCAGATTTTGACACTTACGAATTATATCAAGGCCGATCTGATCGCGCGGCTGTCGCGGGAGGAACTGCGGCCTGAATCGCTGACGCTGGCGGCGCTTTCCGATCATTACCGGGTGAGTGTCACCCCCATTTATCATGCCATTAATGAACTGATCGATGAAGGTTATCTCTACCGCGAGAAGAGCCGTCGGCTGAATGTGAATCAGGACAAGATCGGCGATGCCAAAACCGCGGCGTTGTCTCCCCAGCCCGCGCCCCCCGAAGATCATTTCAGACGTATTACCGAGGACCTGCTGGCGATCAGTCTCGAAGGGGAATCGCTGTTTCTGCGCGAAGCGACGTCTGCGGAGAAATACGGCATCAGTCGTTCGAGTTTACGCAACATCTTCAATCGGCTGGCCGGCGATGGCGTGCTGGAACATGTGCCGCGTCGCGGCTGGAAACTGCGGTCGTTTAATCAGCACGATCTCGATGCGTTCATTGAAGTCCGTGTCGACCTCGAACTGAAAGCGCTCGAACTCGCGAAAGGTCGGCTCGATCCGCAGGTCCTGCAGAAAATTCTGGCGGGCAATCAGGTGCCTCAAACTGATGAAGAACCGCTGCAGATCGACAACAGCCTGCACGAATATCTGATCAAACAGTCGGACAACTATTACATCATCAGTTTCTTCGATCGGCACGGCCGTTATTTCGACCTGCTGTTCCTCTGGGAATCGAACGTCCGGGAAGCCGCGATCCAGGAAATTCAGCAACACCAGCGCATCTTAACCGCGCTGCTCAACGAAGACTGGACGACTGCCCGCGAAGAACTCGAGTTCCATCTCCGCAGTAATCACCCGGTTTTGTCGCAGTTAAAACGCTGAGTTACTCTACCTCTTTGGAATGCGAGACCGTCACGGTGCTGCTGATGCCTCCCCGGGGAGTGAATTCGGCTCGCAGTTCCAGCCAGCGGGGATCGGTGACCGCGATCAGATCATCCAGAATGCGGTTGGTCACGTCTTCATAAAACGCGCCGACGTTACGGTAGCTCTGCAGATAGAGTTTCAACGACTTGAGTTCGAAACAGACCTGATCCGGAATGTAGGTAATAAACAGCGTGCCGAAATCGGGCTGGCCGGTTTTCGGGCAGACCGACGTGAATTCGGGGCAGACCGTTTCCATCACGTAATCGCGATTCGGATAGGGATTTTCAAACGTTTCCAGCAGATGCCGGGGAGATTCGGTTTCACTCATGGTCGTTTGTTTCTGTAGAATATTGCGGCTTGTGATTAATCAGTGCCCGTGTTTTATTCGCATCTCGCTGCACGTGCAAGCACCCACGCCCGGTTTTGCTTCAAAACGGCTCAAATCTTCACAAAGATCCGCTGCAGGTACATCAACAGGCAAATCAGCCACAACACAAACAGCACCGCTGCCGACAGTGCGATCGGCGTAAACGGACAGTCAGAGCCGAACAGACTGTTGGTAGTCGTCCAACCCGTGACGGCGTCGAGAGTCGTCAAATGAATCTTGAGCGATTTCTGAATCCAGGGTCGAATGAGCTGGGCCATAAAATACATGGCAATGGAATTCATGCCGACCACCACAAACGGAA
The DNA here is from genome assembly GCF_937919775.1 of uncultured Gimesia sp. Lineage (GTDB taxonomy): Bacteria > Planctomycetota > Planctomycetia > Planctomycetales > Planctomycetaceae > Gimesia. Next base: position 837 of record NZ_CALFPF010000810.1, on the reverse strand, counting down.
ACGCCCACTTCTTATATCCTTTGACATCGATGATCCAGTAGAACACCGCCAGAAACCAGAACGCCCAGCCCGCGCTGAAAATCGCCCAGCCGGGGGACCAGATGCGTTTGACGATCGGCGACAGATGCCATTCCCACTGATCAAACCTCACGGGCCAGATCGACGTATCCAGGACCATCGAAACCACAAAACAGATCAACCCCGCCTGCAGCAGCCATTTGACTTTCATTTTCTCCAGGCGATTCGAAATCAGCAGTGAACCCGCCATCAGGCCGAACAGCATCGTGGCAATCGAAGGAATGAAATTCAGCGTCTGATATCCGCCCGAATTCACCCAGAATTTCTGTCCGAGAAACGGTTCTTCGTAGCGGGGGAACCGATTGAGCAACTGCCGATCAACGGCGGCGGCGGCGTTCGTGTGTTTATTCCAGGCACTGCCGATCCCGGAAAACTGCGACCATTCCGCCGCGTCCTGATGTTTGACTTCCTGCAGATAAGCCTGCACTTCCGTCAGTTGTTCTGCCGGGGGCGCATACTGGTAAAAGAAAAACCAGTACCCTCCCAGAATTGTCACTGCGCCCAGCAACTGAGTGACGAGGGCACGATTAACGTAAAAGAACACAAACAGATATCCCAGGCCGATCTGGCACAGTACATTGGCAAACGTAAAATTGATCTGCGGACCGGACTGAGACGATAAAAAGAGCCCCAGTACAACCAGCAGGACCGCGCGAAAAATCGCATGCATCCAGATACGAAACGTGGAATCCCCCTTTTGCCTGCGTTTGCGGACGGAGAAGGGCATCGAAACGCCGACCATGAACATAAAAGAGGGCT
>NZ_CALFPF010000809.1 GCF_937919775.1 uncultured Gimesia sp. | reverse complement strand
AATATGGGTCTCACTGCATTTTAACGATATTTCGTGCTTGGGGTCGACCTGAAAACTGAGTCTTTTTTGAACCGAACGTCGGCCGTTCCAAATTCCCTGGGATCGACGTCTTAGTTTGCGATGGACGGTTCTTCACTTAACAGTCGCATTATTCGTCGTGGGGTATTCGAACAAGGGGTCATGATGAAGTACTACTTCCTGGCTTTAGGCACATTGGTAGTTGTTTGCGTCGGCTGTGCAGCCGACGGACAACAGATTATTGACAAGGGTGAATATCATGCTCCACCGGCTGCAATGATGCAGCGACCGGGGCCAATGGTAGACGGGCCTGGACCAGGCGTTTTGCAGATGCTGGCACCACCCCAGATGGGCGCTTACGCCGCTCGCACATCACAAATCCGTTTTGTAGGGCCGGCAGGCATGAAGGTTGGCTGGCAGGTTCCTGAAGGCTATGCCGAAAACCAGATCACTGCTCCCGGACGTTACAATTTTAACCAGGGGGCAACCTACCGGTTAAAACTGTCTCACATTCCGGGACGGGCGATTCCGGCTCTGTATCCTTCGTTGCAGGTGTATCCATCACATCCTACAACAGACGCTTATCTCTCTCATAACAGTATTCCTCTGGAAATCACTCCGGAAGATCTGGATCAGGTAGAAAGCAACAACTTTGTCACCAAAGTGATTTATCTGCCAGATGAAAAATTCCAGGAACTGGCGATTGCCGGTGTGGAAACTCTGGTTTCAACCCGTCTGGATCCCGGTGTTGATCCCGTCGCAGAAGCAGATCGTCGCGGTACGATTATGGCTGTCCTGCGAATGGGTAACATGGATCTGGAAATGCCCTCGGGCGAAGGTGGAAACGAAGCGGTTTCCCAAGTCTCTTACGATGGCGATGCGGGAGCCCACATGCCTCCGATGCCCATCCCCGGAGATATGATTGGAGTCGCTTCCGGTGTCCCTGTTCCCACAATGATGGGTGGCATGGGAGCACCCGGACAACCGGCTTACAATCCGATTGCCGGCATGGGACCAACGCCTGCCTGGGGTATGCCCATGACAGGCACACCAATCGGACTTCCCGGCCCTCCTCACATTCCTTTAGGTGGACCGGCCAGCTTGAAGTCTCATACCATTCGAAACGTATCGAAAACCAATTTACCCAAACCAGTGGATCACTTCCTGGTGGATGTCAAACAGAATCCGGCACCAAGTCTGCCCAAACCTGTTAAGTATGTCCAATACTCGGAAACCCACCCGGTTCATTCTCCAGGTCAGGTTTCTTATCCAAGAACCATGGCACCCGGACCAGGGTATTAAAAGACTCAGGACCCACGCGGCACTTCCTGTATACTCTGCAGGAAGTGTCGCCCCTTGTCTTTTTTTGATGTCATTCCCTTCTTCGCATTTCAGAATTACCAATCGGCTAAATTATCTTCTGTCATCCTTCCGGACATTTGATTGTAGAATTTCTTAGTCATGACAATTTTAAAACGACAAAACCGATCACGATTATTAACGATGCTGTTAATGGCCATGATCGCTTTTGCCATTGAGTTGCCTTCGGCCTGGTCGCAGGATGTGATGGGAGGCCGGAAATACAACGCCGGAAATCAATTCTATCATCCGCTGAATCAGCGCACGCCTCCGGGAGTGACCGGTCAATGGGCGGCGTTGTCCGGACAGGTTCAAGCTGGTTATATTCAACCAATGCAATTTTCCCTGCCATCAACGGGATCCGTCACGTTCTTCGCCGGCGGACCTGAGCAGACGATTCAGAAAACCTCTCCTGCTCCCATCGGTTTTGCGGTCGGTTATGTTTACCGCGTCAAAATCAGCGGTATGCCAGAATTTCCGGGAGTGGAACTTTATCCGACCATTGAATTAATTGACCGTCTGCATCCCCCCGCCGGTTTAACAGAAGCCTATCCGATTCCCGTCAGTTTTACACAGGAAGATATCGAGCTGGCGCTTTCGGGAAGACTGGTGACCAAAGTCGTGTATCTTGAACGGCCGCAGACCGCAGCCGCTACCAAATTCGAAAAACAGCCCACCATTTCGATCACCGCTCAGAAAAATCTGATCGCCGAAGCCGATTTGCTGGGGCGACCGATGTTGATCTTGCGAATGGGAGGGCGTCTCCCGTCAACTCAAGGCGAGGACCCGTCCTTTTTCGGAAGCGGGGCTCCTGTTGTTGAATTAAACAATCAACCTACTAAAAACTGATTCTATGCTGATTGAGGAAAAACCCGTGGTAAAATTGTCGTACCGAACTCGTAGAGGAGCATCGCAAATGCAGCGTATCTGCTCTGCGGTCGCGATGATGCTGCTCTGCGTCAGCAGTGGGTGTTCCAGTTTATCGCCGATCACAGTTTCCCTGCCCTGGGATAAGCAGATTCCGAAGCAGGAAGCAGAACAGGCACCGGCAGTACAACATGCCGACTTCGATACAAAAGCCGATTTCGATACGAAAGTTGGCGCAGTCCGTCTTACGGCACCAGCCCAGCATGCAGCGCCCGAGTCGCCGGTTCAACAGGTTGCCTATTACCAGCCCGCACCGAATGCGTGTCCACCGTTGCCGCCTTACTGCGAGTTTTCTCCTGCCGTTGAGAGGGATTACGTATTACCTGCCGGCAGTGATCCAGCGGTTGTTGAAATGTATCCCGATGAATATCTCTTCGATGGAGGAGATCGTGATAAACCGGTTCACTACGATGATTACAATCGTCTGGGACTGGATACGGAAGACACCGTTGTGGAATATCAGACCCATAAAGGGAATCACGAAGTGAAAAAATCAAATCGGGTTGCCGTTTACGCACCACGGTTTGCCGCGATTCGCTCGGCCAGTTCACCTTTATCGGGTACATCCATTGATTCTCTGGCCACGACCGAAGACACAATACATGGTGTCGGGCTGGAAGCGCGCACGGTCATTACACAACACAAACAGCGCGAGCAACTGGAAGATATTCGGATGCGATCGCGGGCGAGTGGCGTCGAAACCGAGCGGCAGCAGGGCGCGGTGGATCAGTCTGCTTACATCAGCGGTCATACCAAACTCAGCAATCTCTTCCAGGATACGGGAACAGAGACCACCGGACAGTTTCAACAGTCGGATGAAGCACGGATAGCCTATCAGATCCAAGCTGCTGCCATCTGGTCTCGTACTCAATTTCCGGTCATCGCGATTCGGGAGCGGTCGGCTCATGAGTCTAAACGGGCTGTCAAACCTGAAGAGTATATCGGTGTAGAAGACAAACGAAAAACAGAGGGCAATCTGCGTCTCGTCAAACTGGCGGATAAGAAAAACGCAGAGCCCGGCGATGTGATTACCTTCACCATCAAATACGAAAACATCGGTGATTTCGATGTTGAGGGTATCAAGATCGTCGACAACTTAACTCCAAGATTAGAATACGTTCAGGATAGTGCCACCTCGGATCGTAAAGGACGCCTGGTCGTGGAAGATAATCAGGAAGGCAGTTTGATTCTGACCTTTGAGGTCGATGAAGCGGTCGAAGGACATCAGGGGGGCACAGTTACCTTCCAGGCACGCGTTCGCTGAATATCAGAATGAGACCAATAATATAAAGAACTTTGTGGATTCCCGCGAATCCTGGCCCGCTATGCAAACTTGCATGGCGGGCTTAGTTTTTTTAACGGGGCCCCATCCAGAGAGAGGGTAAGTGCCTGCTGAAAAAGCACAAGTGCACAACAACGTTGTTTCAAATTTCAACAGCCTGAGGTATTTTACTGCAGTCCGATCTGTAGAGGCGTCATTATCACCTATTCTGAACTCTGTGGATCGTTGGTCGCTAAGTCATATCTGTTAAAAGGCTTCTGTCTTTTATGGTTTCCCGTGAACAGGCTTTTCTTTCATCTTTTGTATAGATGTTTATATTGGCACACGAATTGCCGATAT
>NZ_CALFPF010000808.1 GCF_937919775.1 uncultured Gimesia sp. | reverse complement strand
AATGGTTTATGACGACACTTCAGATTGATCACCTGATTATCCGATAATGCACCTCCGACAAATTCCTGCTTCGAAAATGTTGCCGTGTAATCGGGGATGCTGTCCAGATAACGGCAGCCTTTTTCCAGCAGCAGCATGTTCATCAGCAATGCCATGCGGCCTGTTAAAGTACCATTCTGCTGAGGGGTCTGCTTTCCGTTATCCAGATTCTGCCCCTGTTGCGGCTCCGAGATATTGGTCGGTTTGTAAGCAATCACAGGAATTGGAATCGGCTTGGAGGCTACGACTGCCATGTCATTCGGGTCAGCGTCTGCAGGAGAAGGATCAAAACTGAAATAAAGAATCCCAATCGCTGCCGAAAAGATGGCGGAGGCCAGCATATTCGAAAAATGGTGTTGTGACCTGAGTTTTAGCATGCGCATCATGCGGTACCGTTCCTTTTCGATAAGAAAATGCAAGGCACCGTCTTGTCTGAACCGAATCCCTGTGACAGGATCCATTCATCCGTGATAAGACGTAAACCGGGCTTGCCCGTCGTTGTGATATGATCTGGCCAGCACACGAAAATCCCTTTGTGCGCCTGACGAATGTTTGTTTCCATATAATTTCTATGCCTTCAGTAATCTGAAAAAAGACCGACATGAAAAGGAAGTCACCCTGTTTCAGAACACGGAGAACAACTCAGTCACAGTCTTTTTCAGATCCACTCAATACATCGTCACTCCCCAACCTCACTGTCGGACAGGCACTATGATGAATTCAGGATGGCTATGCCTAAAAATTCGTCATTTACGGCAGGTTGGTATTAGCGAAACTGATGCCGACGTTTAATCAGAACCATTCCCAATTCAATCCGGGTTCAGATTAGATTAAACCCTCACTTCCAACCTATATTACCCGTTTTGACTTTTGCCATTTTCTCATTGAATTCTTTGCTCACCTGCACCAGAAAGCTGAATTATCGCGCTATGGTTTTATTTTTCTAAGCTACTCATTTATAATCACTTAAGGATCCAACTTTCATTTCACTGAATTCAGGGATCGGAGTGGATTAATTTCAAGCCGAGTGAAATCACCCGCTTCCACCAGAAAAGGGAAACAAAATGACTTTTGATCGACGCTCATTTATTCAGTACTCAGGCGCTGCCCTGTTTGCAGGCGTTTTGCCGCATTTTGCATCCGCTTCACTTTTGAGGCAGAGACAGATGAAGCTGGATCTCTCCTGCGGTCGCATTGGTGTCAAAGCCGACCAGAAACAGGCGATTGATTATGCCGCCCGATATGGTTTCGAAGCCGTGGTCCCCGAAGCGGGTTATCTCGGTCAACTTTCCGAGAGCCAGCTGGCAGACCTGAAAGCAGACATGCAAAGCAAAAATCTGGTTTTCAGTGCGGCAGGCATGCCGGTGGACTTTCGCAATGACGAATCCAGATTCAAAGAGGGAATCGCGGCTCTGCCTGCATCCTCAGCCGCTCTGCAACGGGCGGGAGTCACACGCACCGGAACCTGGCTCATGCCGACTCATGACGAACTGACCTACAATGCGAACTTCAAACAGCATGTACGTCGCTTGAAAGAAATCTCACGGATCCTGTCAGACAACGGCTTACGCTTCGGCATGGAATATGTCGGCCCGAAAACCCTCTGGTCGAGTAAAAAATATCCTTACATTCATAGTATGCCGGAAACGAAAGAACTGATTGCGGAAATTGATGTGAATGGGGTCGGCCTGATTCTGGACAGCTGGCACTGGTACACGGCCCATGAAACCAAAGAGGATTTGCTCACCTTAACCAACGCCGACATTGTCGCCGTCGATTTGAATGATGCTCCTGCGGGCCTTGCCATTGATGAACAGCTCGACCAGAAACGCGAACTGCCGATGGCGACCGGCGTGATTGACCTGGCACTCTTTCTAAATACGCTGAACAGCCTGGGCTATGATGGTCCGGTTCGCGCAGAACCGTTCAACGCAGCACTCCGAAAGCTGCCCGCCGATCAGGCGGTCGCTGCCACAGCCGCCGCGATGAAAAAAGCAATCGCGCTCGTCAACTGAACTATTTTTTTGCCAGCGAGATTTCAATCGTCACGGGGGTGCCGCGCGGGGGAATTTTGTCCTGATTCGCTTCAAACAGCAGATTTCCTTCCCCCGAAGAAGAGCTGGGAATATCGATATCAATGATGGCCGTCGAAAAGTTGGCGACACAGATCAAGTCGCCACTTTCGGCGTGGTAATATTTTTCGCCCGTTGTCTCATCGATCGAAAAACCGCTGCCGGCAAAAACCCAGTCCGCTTTCATGATCCGGGGCTGGCTCTCATCATAGAATTTTTTGATCGCCGCCTGAAACTGCTCGTCCTTTGATTTGGAAAGAAATTCATCCCGCATTTCGGCCGACATCTGCCCGAACCAGATCAGTTCCTTGTATTTTTCATCGTAACGCAGCTCACTCTTTTTATCGATGACCACTGCTTCAGGCAGTTGATCCAGCTTGGCGGTGAAATAGCGGCTGGTGGCGGTCCGCACCCAGTCCTGAGCTGGCTCGCGATGCAGTTTCCCCTCTCTGTCTTTCCATTGCAGAAAGAGATTCAGCTTTTGTCCCTGCGGCGGCTGAAACTTGGGAGTGAATTTCACGGGCGACCCGGGTTTGGCACCAATGGCTATTAATCCGGCGTGAATGGCGGTCGCCTGGGAATCAATCGAAAGAATCGATTCGTGCTCTTTCGTCTGTTTCTTGCAGCACAGCATTTCCAGCACGCCTTCCTGCAGACAAACCTGGGTTCTTAACAGCAGCCGTTTGCCTTCCAGATCCAGCAGCACGGTTTTCTGTTTATTGAGTGCCACCAGACCATCGTCGTCTTTTTTCGACTCGGGTGATGTCTCTGAACTCTTTTTCTCCGCCTTCTGCGTCGCTTCAGGGGCACGGTCATCCGCGTGAAGAAAAGTTCCGCATACAAACACAGCCGCTAGAGTGAAAAGGGACAACCAGGAAAAAATCAGGCGTTTCATGAATTCATCCAAATAATAAGAGTCGGGAATGCCCGTCGGTGGCATCCTGTTATTCTATGCAGTTCAAAAAAAATGTCTGTACTGATTCACCAGGAATTACGAGAACTTTCAGGAAGAACCGAGATCGGCCAGCCAATCTGAGTAATCCACAACGATCTGCGCCCGATTCGGTTCAAATTCGAGCGTATGCCGCGCCTCAGGGTATCGAATCAGTTGTTTCTTGCACGAAGCAATTCGCTGGAAATACTTCTCTGTCGCAGGGTTGTTTATAATCTGATCCCGTCCCGCGAGCAGGCAGAGCGTCGGACAATGAATCAGTTCCGCCGCCTGATCTGCCCGTCGATCCAGCTCCCGGTTTGCCAGCAGAAACGACACGGTCACGTCGTGCAACGCCAGGAGATCGGCTCTGATCAAGGCCTGACCGGTTTCCTCACCGGTAAACAAAGCCGGATCATTCAGCGGAATCGGGACCCGTTTTTTTCTGATCCCCAACTGCTCCGCCAGTTTCAGTTGCAGTTTTTGAAAGGCCGTCGGTTTGACCAGAGCCTTGATTCCCGGATACAGCAGCGCCAGCCCGTCTATGAGATCAGGGCGTTGCGCAGCGACAACCACCGCCAGTTTGGCGCCCCAGCTCATCGCCTGTAAAACCACCGGTCCTTTTTGCTCTGCCTGTTGCCGCCGATAACGAACTTCCGTCAACAACTGCACCACATCCTGCACCAGACGCTGCCAATGCGGCGTATCTCCCCGTTCCCGCATATTATGGCCCGAACCGCGGCGATCATAAAAACAGACTTCATAACCAGCATCGCAGAGTTTTCCGCAGGAATATTCATACCAGCCGGAATGACTTTGAATCCCGTGCAATACGACTAGCGTGCCCTGAAATTGATCCACTTCGGGTAGCCAGACGCGCCCCTGCAGGCGATAACCATCGGAAGCAACAAATTCCTGAATAACGGGAGCGGCCATGAGTTTAAACCAGCATCGTTTCTAAAATTCGAGCATAACAGCCGAATGTCCCCTGATCAAACAGGACAAAGCGAACCAGTTCCAACTGATCTGACGATTCCACTTTCACCGCGACCGTCCGCAACGCCACTTCCGCCGCCAGATCAACCGGATAACGATAAACGCCGGTACTGATAGATGGAAACGCCAGCGTTTTACACTGATGTTTTTCAGCCAGTGTCAGGCACGTCTGGTAAACCGACTGCAACAGCGCGCTCTCTTTTTTTCCGCCTCCCTGCCAGATCGGTCCCACAGCATGAAAGACATATCGCGCTGCCAGTTTCCCGGCGGAAGTTACAACAGCACTCCCCGTAGGACAACCCTCCGGATAACGCCGCTGCAGTTCCTCCATGATTTCCGGGCCTGCGGCTCGGTGAATGGCACCATCGACGCCTCCCCCGCCGGCCAGCCGGGCATTCGCCGCATTTACGATGGCATCGACC
>NZ_CALFPF010000807.1 GCF_937919775.1 uncultured Gimesia sp. | reverse complement strand
GCCTGGACAATACCGACAATGCAATCACAGACTACACAAAGCGATTCGCCTCGACTCGAAATATGCGATTGCCTATTACAATCGGGGTAATAGCTGGGCGGATAAAGGGGAATTCGACAAGGCGATCAGAGATTTCAACGAGGCCGTCCATCTCGACCCGGAATATAAACGTGCCTATTTCAATCGTGGTGCTACCTGGCAAGAGATGGATGAATTCGAAAAAGGAATCAAAGATTACACCAAGGTTATACAACTCGACCCGCAAGATGCAGTTGCTTTCAACAATCGGGGAGTTGCATGGGCTGGTGCTGGCGAACTCGACAAAGCGATTCAAGATTATAGCAAAGCGATTTGGCTCGAATCACAATTTGCGTATGCTTACAGCAATCGTGCTTCTATTTGGAGTATAAAACGGGAATACGCTAAGGCGGTCAACGACTACGCCGAGGGAATTCGGCTTGATTCCCAAGATGTGTCTGCTTGCAATGAATTCGCCTGGCTTCTGGCGACTTGTCCGGAAGCTGAATTTCGAGACGGACTGGATGCAGTTATTTTGGGTGAAAATTTGTGTGAGTTGTCAGAATGGAAAGAAGCAGGATATATCAATACTCTGGCAGCTGCGTATGCTGAATTTGGTGATTTCGATCAGGCGGTCAAATATCAGAAACGGTGTATTGAGCAACTCGACAAGGACGTTGACAAGGACGAGTACATGGAACGGTTAAAGCTTTATGGCGAAGGCAAGCCGTATCATGAGGCAAGAGGGGATGGGAAGAGGGAGTAAAATGTATTACAGGTCTGATTCAATGATTGCGACAAGCTTTATTTAGCGTTGGAGGCCCAGTAGATACCGGAGGCGATTAGAGAGTGGGGGCCGTCTTTCGTTTCGGCGTGTGGGCTGAAACAGATGACGCGGCCGGAGCCGAATTGGGAACGAATGATGGCATGAGTGCCGACCATTGCTTCCGCGGGCGCACCGTTCCTGGCGACTTCGGATTCGAATGTGGCGAGCACTTCATAGCCGGGGAGGTCGGGTTCATTATCGGGGACGAGTAAAGGGCCGTTGGCGTAATAGATCTTGATTTTGGAGTTGGTTTTGCTGAGGACTTCCTGTCCTGCCGGAGTTAACTGGATAGAGACATTTTTTTGACCGCGTTTCCAGTGCGAACGATCCCAGACGCGGGCGTTGATCAGATTGAGAGACCAGTCGTAATGCGAAGAAGCGAGATAGGCACCGGCGCAGATGCCGACGTAGCCGCCTCCGTTTTTGACGAAGGTGCGGACGGCTTCGCGGCCTTCCGGCTTGAGTTGTTTCGCCTGGCCTCCCCCGCTGCCGCCGGGAAAAACAACGACATCAAAATTTTTCAGCGCGCCGCTACGGATATTTTCGGAGGAAATCACAGTGCATTGGAAGCCGTTTTCGGGGGTGAGAAACTGCTGCAGATTAGCAGGACCTCCGGATTTCGATTCGGGAAAATCAAAAATGGCAACACGAACCAGCGGCGATGTTTCTGGTTTGGTCGGCTCATCTGCGCGGGAGAGCGAACCGGTGATTCCGAGTACGACTAAGCAACTCAGTAACAGGTTAGACAGACGAGACATGTTTGCGTTCCTTCAATCTGTAAACTCAGGGAATCACGATGGTTTTTTTGACGGGAGCGAAGCGGGGGGGCTGCGGCGATGGCAGGGTGAGAGCCGCCTGTTTCATTTCGCGGAGTTCCTGCTGCATGGCGGTCATGGCGAGCGAAGCCATCTTCTGGTGGAAGCGCGTGACGGCTCCGGCAGAGAAGCCGTGCTCTTTGCGGGCGGTCTGGAACTGGCTGGTGAGCTTGAGGATGTTATCTTCGACGGGCCAGAGATCGGCCCAGATGCCGGGCAGGAATTCGGTGTTGATGGCTTTTCCGTCTTCGGTTTTACTCCAGGCGCGGAGTGTAATGGCGATTTCGCCGAGTTCGGCTCCTTTGTCGTCGACGAGGGGATCGGCGATTTCCTGAACTTCAACCCAGCAGGGGACGGCAATCGAAAAACTGGGATCGCCGAGAATGGTCCACATGGTTGCCAGCCCGGGATCTTCTCCCGGTTTGACGCCTTGAAAGACGGCAGCGGAAACGGTGGTGGTGCGGCTGATCGTGTTATCTGTCTTGATAATCGCCGGGAGTTTTTTCGCAGAACCGTTGACCGTGCCCGGGAAGGGGCTTCCTGTTTTACCGGAAAGATCGCGGGTCAGATTACGAATGAGATAGTCGACGGTGATGCCTTTGGGTTTTTGAAGTTCGAGTCGGGAGCAGGCCTGGCAATATCGTTCGGCGGAATAGATCTCACCAAGTTGTTGTGGTGTCGGGTTAGCCGGGAAATCTCGGGCGGTGGTGGCGAAGTTGGAACGGACGATATAACCGTGGGGCGCTGTTGCGGGGTCGTTGGCGTCAAACATGTTGTAACTGGTGGGGCCGGTTTCGAAGAGCGCCGCACCGCCCTGGGCATCGATGACGCCGAAATTCGAGAGGGTGCGTCGGCCGGTCTGGTTGGTTTCGTCGAGCAATTTCTGGAAGTCTGCGACCGTCTTACAGGTCTCCAACGCCTGTTTCATAAAGCGACCGTTGCCGGGGCCTGTTTTTTTATCTTTGGTGGCGAGGTCTTTGCTCAACGAATTTTCGATGCAGAAGCCGGCTTCGTTCATTCCCATCCAGACCGAGGTGCGAGCGCCGGCATTGACGACAGCAACCGCGCGCAGAGGACCTTCCGTGAACAGGGCGACTTCGTTGTGAATGTTCGAGGTATCACGGTTCTTCCAGAGCAGAGGGCGACCATCGGCAGTGACTTTTCCACTGATGACCGCGGTTGTGCAGGCCCGGGCTGTCAGGTCAAACGAATGCGTGATCAGCAACAGGAGCATCAAAGTGCGAAGCAGGCGAGAGCCATTCACAGGCATGTCTGGCGAATCCTTTTCAGATTTCTGGGGGATCTAAATTGAGTCATCATTGTGAGTTGTGGATTCCGAGATCTCAAGCGATTTGGATCGTGTTCAAGAAACCTGCATCAAATCTTCATATTGTGCATCAGATCGGATAGGAGTGGAATCAGAAAAGTCAGATTTCCGGGGGATGGAGGAAGATTTTCTATCAACGGCGGGTGATATCTTTTATGATTTGAATTTATGAAATGGGAGCTTGTAAATCATTTTCCTGTTGCCTTCAGAAAGGGGACTTTGATGTCGGAAACGCAATATACCGAGAAGCAGATTCTGTGTGGAATGTATGAATGCTGGTGTGATGCGATGGGGACGGATTCCCCCTTTGATGCAGAGACGCGGGTTGATCTGCATATGAAGGGGGACGACTTGTGGGATGAAATCGATCTGGCGGATATATTTTTCCGGTTCGAAAAACAGTTCGATTTCGAATGCACTCTGGATGAATGGGATGAGGGGCTGGGCCTCGGCGGACCATTTCTCAGTGTGGAAGAATGGGAAAGGGATGTCGCCCCGCATTTCACCTTCGGTGCGATTGCGAGATTTATTCAGAAGCGTGCAATCAATACTGTGACGTTTCAGCCAGTGATAGTGATCGATCGAGAGTGCGCAACAGCCGGAGCATTTTACGGGATCGAACAGTTGTTTGATCAATTACCATACGTGGATCGCTTTGGACCGAGTACCAGGATCATTGATGTGCTGCGCGGACGCAATCTGAATCGTTTCTGGAGTGAATTATGGTGGAGAACCGAGTTTGGTATTCCCAGGCTGTCAAATTCGTGGCAGAGCATCGAAGGCTGGGGGTGTTTCATCGGTGGACTGGCAATTTTCGCTGCGATACCGGTTTCTGTTCTGACTGAAAATTATCTGTACCTGATCGTGATGGCCGTGTTTGCGTTTGCCGCCTGGTATATCGCATTGCTCTGGCAATACTGGTCTAATCCTCTTCCATCAGAGCTGCAGACATTTCGCGACCTGGCAGTGCTGGTTGCTGATCTGGATTGTGAAGCGGTGCGCCAAAGTGAGGGAGTCTGATTTCAATGGTGATTTATGAACTACATAAGCAGAAAATGGTTGAATTTCTCCTGATACTTGTGCTTTCTTTCAGTCTTGTATCCGGTATTGCCGCACAGGATACGAGAGTACGATTGACGATTCCTCCCGAGCAAGCACCGGATCCTGCCTGGCGCCGGGAGTTCTTTAAGGAAACTCTGCCTTTAAAGAATCGTCCCCAGATTGTGTCGAGAAAGAAAGTGAAGGACGAGGTTCATGTCACTTTGAAAAATACAGGAGAAACGCCCCTGGAGTATTATGGAACATTTCCGGTTAGCATTCAGTTGTATCAGGAGATATTCAGACGGGGGCTCTGGCGGAAATCGCATAGGGACTGGTGTTGCTTAGGTAAAGAGAAATACATGCTCTTACCCGGTCAATCTATCAGGCTGGAAGTTGGTTTTTCTGATGAGGAACGAGGAGAACGGCTGCTGGGCGAGTTTCGTGAAGCAGGGACCAACCGTTGCGGTCTGATTGTACTGGCGACCGAGGTTTGATCTACTGGAAGTTCGATCTCATCTGTTTTATTTTTTAAGTAACTGATACTGAAATGAAAATGACTGGTTTTATCAGTCGACGCGGCCGGGTTGGCGGTTGTTTTTGCCTTTGCGATTGGTGCCGGTGTCGCCGAGGTCTTCGCGGGCTTGTTCTGCGAGAGCGGTCAGGCGTTTGACGACCTCCGGGTTCTGGTCGGCGACATTTTTGCTTTCGCTGATGTCCGTCTTAAGATCATACAAAGCGAGGCCGGTCGTCTTTTGAATGTAGTCGCCGGGGGTGCCGCCGGAACCGGGTTTGTCTTTCAGGCTGCGATAAGGGTGAGGAAAATGCAGTTTCCATTTACCGCTGCGAACCGCGTTCAAGTGACCGCCCCAGTAAAAGAGCAGAGCTTCGTGCGGGGATTTCGCTCCCTTTTCGCCGCTCATCAGAGGCCAGATATTTTTGCCGTCGATGATGCGGTCCTGCGGGACTTTTCCGCCCGAGAGATAAGCGATGGTGGGGAGAATATCGATGGTCATTGCCATTTGATTGCAGACGGTGCCTGCAGGAATTTGTCCGGGCCAGGCCATGATGCAGGGCTCGCGCTGTCCGCCGTCCCAGGCGGTCCCTTTCCCTTCGCGGAGTGGCAGTGCGGAGCCGGCGTGATCGCCGTAGGAGAGCCAGGGGCCGTTGTCGGAGGTGAAGATGACCAGCGTGTTTTCTTCGATGCCGTTCTGTTTGAGAGCCTGACGAATCTGGCCGACGGACCAGTCGATTTCCATGATCACATCGCCGTAGAGTCCCTGTGCGGATTTGCCTTTGAATTTATCGCTGACGAACAACGGGACGTGAGGCATGGAATGGGGGACGTACAGGAAAAATGGTCTGTCGTGATTTTTGTTGATGAAAGAGACGGCGTGTTCGGTGTACCAGGTGGTGAGCTGGGCCTGTTCTTTGCCGGTGACTTTGGGATTGATGACGGTTTCGTTTTCGATCAATGGGAGATCGGGGAAACGTTTGCCGGCCGTCGGGTGAAAGGGCCACATGTCGTTGGAGTAGGGGAGGCCGAAATATTCATCGAAGCCGTGTCGGGTGGGGAGGAACTCGGGCAGATGGCCAAGGTGCCATTTACCGTAGATGGCGGTATCGTAACCCAGCGGTTTGAGGACTTCGGCGATGGTGGTTTCGTCAGGGTTTATCCCGATTTTGGATTGAGGGCCGAGTGCGCCCTGGATTCCGATACGATTCGGATAGCAGCCGGTGAGCAAAGCGGATCGGGAAGCAGAGCAGACGGCCTGAGCAGCGTAGAAGTCGGTGAAGCGGACGCCTTCTTTGGCCATTTGATCGAGATTAGGCGTTTTGATATTGGGAGAGCCGAAGACGCCGACATCCTGATAGCCTTGATCGTCGGTAAAGATGATCACGAAGTTGGGATGATTTTTAGCCGGTCGCTGGGCTGCAGACACGGGTTGAACAGAAGCGGTGGCGATGAGAAGAATCAGAAGACTGAGACAAGACATCCGTGTTCGATTCAGATACGAAGGGCATCCAAGATTAAAACCGGGCATGAGCGCGCCTTTCTGGTCATCTAATTGTGTGGTTCGCTGTTGTATTCGATCCTGGTCGTTTGTGTTTTATTCGCCCCGGAAGTGGGCTTCCTGGACGGGAACGAGCTGTTCAAGGCACGCGAGTAAGACGCCGGCCGGTGAGCCGATAGCGTCGATGTGTGCGACGATTTCTTCAGGGTAGCAACTGAGGACGAGCGATGATTCTTCGCGGTAGATTTCGAAGCGGCGTCGGATGACGCTTTCGTTGGCATCATCGGCCCGGTTTTCCCGAATCGCACGGTGGCGGATACGGTGAATCATTTCCTCTTCGTCGCTACAGGTTAAGTGCAGCACTTTGAGAACGTCGATGTGTTTTTCCAGAATTTTCGACTGTTCAATGTTTCTGGGAATACCATCGAGTATCAGAATGTCTTTTCGCGGCTTATACATCGAGAGGGTCGCGCGGGCATCGAGCCCCTGTTTCCAGATGCGGATGCTGAGATCGTCGGGAACGAGTTCGCCGCGTGAGCTGTATTTGTAGATTTCCTGACCTTCGGGAGATTCAATATCGATTGAACGAAAGACGTCTCCGCTGGAAAGATGGAAAAACCCGGGGATTTGACCGAGGATTCTTCCCTGAGTACCTTTACCAACTCCGGGAGCACCAAACAGCAGGACGGCTTTTCGACGTTCCGTCGCCATAGTTATGCCTCTCTCTTTCAAGGCCGTTAATGATAGCAGCAATCACGGCGGGTACTGCATGCAGATTCAAGATTGCAAAACGAATCAGAAGATTACAATAACGTTTTGCAAAACAATTCTCACCCCTGGGAGTGAATTTATTAGCGAAGGTAAAATAAAAAAACACTCCGAAAACGCGAATGTTTTTCGGAGTGTTTGAATGATCAATTTGATTCCCTTAACGAGAAATCAAGGCCACAACCTGACCGACGTCAACCGGCAGGCTGACATCTTCAATTCCGGGGGCCGTTACAACACTTGCTTCCAAGGATTTTTTGTCCATTGTGATCCAGGCACAGCCAGGTCG
>NZ_CALFPF010000806.1 GCF_937919775.1 uncultured Gimesia sp. | reverse complement strand
GAGAAATCAATTCATTCGGACTTACCTTCTTCTAGCACCTCAGCAGGCTTCTGCTCATCTTCTTTTTTATCTTCTACTTTTCAGCTTCGCTTTTGATAATTGTGCCTGAAGAAGTCACTTTCAAACGACCATCAGGAGATTCCCCAATGACATAAGAATCCGGGTGTTTGTCTTCCCCGAAGAGTTTGTAAACTTCGACACCCCATTTCATTTGATAGTTCAGAGAACGGATCTTATTGATCGCATCGATTGCTTTTGTACGTGACTCGCTTCTCGCTCTGGAAACCTGATCTTCAAGATCGCTCCATCCCTGAGGTGGCTTTTTTTTGGACCTCCAATGAGCTTGATAGACGTATGCGACAGTGACGAGTGCGGCTTCTTCCGGATCCTTTGGTTCAGAACTTTGAGATACTTTAAAATTCATCATACATATTCTGGTGTCTCGTAAATTATTTCCATAAGTGTTCAAGAACTAAGTCAAC
Source organism: uncultured Gimesia sp. (assembly GCF_937919775.1). GTDB lineage: Bacteria > Planctomycetota > Planctomycetia > Planctomycetales > Planctomycetaceae > Gimesia. Next base: position 6,614 of record NZ_CALFPF010000806.1, on the reverse strand, counting down.
GACGAGTGCCCTCGGCATCCAGCACCGGTTTATATTATTCCTGTGCATTCTTTTCCCTCATCAGCTTCGGTGAGAACTGCGCCGGTTCCGCTCCATTTTTCAGGCGCAGGTTCGCCCCCATCGAGCGTTTGTGGCTGAAGGGAACTCGATTGGCATCCGATTTTTCCAGGATCGCATGCAGGTCGGCCCGCATCTGTTGGATCCGTTTCTGCTGTTCTTTCTCGAAGATCAGATTGTGTTCTTCGAGCGGATCTTGCTCCAGATCATACAGTTCATCGAGATCCCAGATGCCATGATATTGAATAAACTTAAACCGCGGCGTACGCAAGGCGAACGTGGTCGGTGTCTGCGGGAAATTGAATTCCCAGTAATACTCGTACAAACTGTTTTTTCGCCAGTCGGATGCAGGCATGTTCCCGGCGGCCAGTTGCAGAAAGCTTTGCCCGTCCATTTGAGACGGCGTCTGCAGCCCCGCAGCGGCCAGGATCGTGGGGGCGATGTCAATATTCGCAACCACTTCTTTGACAACGGTTCCCGGTTTCCAGAGACCGGGGCAGACCCCTACCAGCGGCACGCGGATCGAGGCTTCATAGGCGGTCCGCTTGTCAATCAGACCGTGCTCGCCCCACTGAAATCCGTTATCTCCCATATACAGAATCATGGTATTCTCGCCATAGCCATTCTCATCGAGCCATTTCCGCACGCGGGCAATCGACTCATCGACACTCAACAGGGCTTCGCAGTAGAGCCGATAATGTTCTTCGATATCGGTGTCCTGGTGATAGGCAAAATCCACGCCGTGCCAGCTGTTGCGCTGATTTTTGAGCCACATCGGCTTGTTAAAATAGTTATCCGATGTATTCGCCATCGTTTTCGGAATCGGCATCGCCTTGTCTTTATAACGACCCGCATGTCGCTCAGCCGGATGAAACATGCCGTGCACCCCTTTATGCGACAGGTACATAAAAAACGGTTTGTCTTTCGGTTTGACACTTTCATTCAACCAGTTGATCGCGTAGTCCGTCAATTCATCTGTAATGTAGCCTTTTTGCGGTACCGATTTCCCGTCAACGTTGAGCGACCATTTTTTCAGATGCTCTGGTGGATAGTAGTGCCCCTGTCCGCGAAACGAGACCCACTTGTCGAAACCGGGCCGCGGATCATCAGAATGGCCACCCATATGCCATTTTCCGAAGAATCCAGTCTGGTAACCGGCGGCCTGCAGATACTGCGGAAAAAAGATCGTTCCCGGTTTCGCGGACACGTTGTTATCGACCACACCATGATTGTGCATATACTGGCCGGTGAGAATCGAAGCCCGGCTCGGCGAACAGAGCGAAGTGGTGACCATCGCATTTTTGAAATAAACGCCGTCTTTGGCCAGCGCGTCCATCGCCGGCGTTTCGACCCAGGGATGTCCTACAAAACCCATCACGTCAAAACGATGATCATCGGCGAGGATGAACACCACATTCTTTGGCTTCGCCCCCTCGATCTTTTCCAGCTTCAAGTCGGCTGCGGAAGCCGGACTGAGGATTGCAAAAAACAGTAAGCACATCAGAGAAATCAGTCGCATGAGTTCACCCGTTGTTCTAATTAGTTGATCGTTTGTAAAATCGAATCGAAATTTGCGGTTTATTCACCAAAAAATCAAAACCGTGTATCCGCGAGTCAGTTATGGAGAAACATCTGAGCTGGTCGCTTCTTTTTCGGAAGTTATCGTTTTCGGATCCACCTCCGCGTGATCTTTCGCTTTATCACGTTTTAGTATTTTACCGCCAAATGTGGCTCTCAGCTGGCCGTCCGGAGATTCGAGAATCACAAATTCGCTCGCATTCCCATATTGCTCCTTGATTGCCGACATATTGACTCCCCAGGTGACCTTATAATCTAAGGATTTGATTTTTTTGATCGCATCCAGCGCATTTTGTCGCGCGGGGTCCTGCAGGCCGGACGCATAAGTTTCCAGCGTTTCCCAATTCTCAGGTCCCGCTTCGTTCACGCTGGCGCTAATCGTATAGATGGCCGTCACGATGTCGAGTGCAGCTTCTTCAGGGCTCATGGGCTCCGAGGCCTTGGGAGGCGACGCAGACCGACCACAGCCGGCAACTAAAATCAGTCCCAACAGCAATATAAATACAAACCGAATACGAGCCATTTCCACCCTTAACTTTTTTAAAACGAGTTCTCGATCCTACTTCACAGTGAATACTCTCTGAATCCACACAAAAATCATAACGGGCCTCACAGTGGCTGTACACACAACCTCATTCAACTAAATCAGATTTTCTACCACACCGCTCACAGATGAATCTCCTCACACACTGGCACACGGCCCAAATCTTCCCATAATACAACCAGTTCAGAAAATCGATTCACTTCAGAACCGGAAATAACTTAGATGTATGACTGTGTGATTATCGGAGCAGGGCACAACGGGCTGGTCTGTGCACATCAACTGGCACGACAGGGGTGGAAGGTGCTGGTCCTGGAACGCCGCGACCTGGTGGGCGGTGCCTGCGTGACGGAAGAACTCTGGCCCGGTTTCAAGGTTTCGACCGCGTCTTATCTCGTCAGTCTGCTACTCCCCGAAATCGAACAGGAAATGCAGTTGGCCCGCTTTGGCTATCGCGTGCTGCCGCGTAATCCCAGTTCGTTCACCCCCCGCGCGGATGGAAAATCGCTGCTGCTGGGTCCCGACCTCAAGCAGAATCAGGCTCAGATCGCCCAGTTCAGCCAGCGCGACGCGGAACAGTATCCCCGCTACGAAGCCATGCTGCAGAAAATCGCCGAATGCCTGGAACCGGCGTTGATGCAGACGCCCCCCGATCTGCTGCCACTCCCCTCAACCTGGCGTTCCGTCGGATTGAGGAAAAAACTCCGCGATACTAAAACAGCCTACCACCTGCATCAATCGTTGAAACAACTGGGCGAGACGCTGCCCGAAGCCATCGAACTGCTCACCGGAGCCGCGCTGCCGATTCTCAATCGCTGGTTTGAATCGGACATCCTCAAAGCAACACTGGCAACCGACGCCATCATCGGGACTTTTCAGCCGCCGTCCGCGCCGGGCACCGCCTATGTGCTGCTGCATCATGTGATGGGTTCCGCCGGCGGGGCGCGCGGGGTCTGGGGTTATGTCGCAGGGGGCATGGGGGCGTTGAGCCAGGCGATGGCGGCTTCTGCGCAAGAAGCAGGCGTTGAGATCCGGACCGGCATCTCTGTCGAGGAAATTCTCATCACCGATCAGAAAACGACGGGCGTCAGACTTTCCACCGGCGAGATCATTCCTACCCGCGCCGTCGCTTCCAACGCCGACGCGCATGTGACATTCGAAAAACTGATCCCCGACGGCACACTGCCCGAATCATTTCAAAACGCGGTCAGCCGCATCGATTACAGTAGCGCCAGCATGAAAATCAATCTCGCAGTCAGCGAACTGCCCGACTTCACCTGCCTGCCCGGTAAGAGTGAACCCGGCCCGCAGCATCGGGGGACGATTCACATCGGCGCGACCTGTGAAGAAATCGAACGCGCTTATGACGATGCCAAATACGGTCAGCCATCACAGCAGCCGATTATCGAAATGACCATCCCCACGGCCGTCGACACCACGCTCGCTCCTCCGGGACAACATATCCTGTCTCTGTTCGTGCAATACGCGCCCTACAAATTAGCCAGCGGCAACTGGGACGAGATCAAAGAGGACTTCGCCGACCGCTGCATCGCGCGGATTGCGGAATTCGCGCCGAACGTCCCCGCATCGATTCTGCATCGTCACATCCTTTCCCCCCTCGATCTGGAACGCACTTTCAGCCTGACCGGGGGAAATATTTTTCAAGGCGCAATGCCCGCACATCAGTTATACAACATGCGGCCCGTCGCCGGCTGGAGCGATTACCGCACGCCGATTGAAGGCCTCTATCTGTGCGGCAGTGCCGCCCATCCCGGCGGAGGCGTCATGGGGGCCTGCGGTCGTAACGCCGCACGAGAGATGCTTCGCGACGGAAAAGCTTAACAGTCCGCGACTCTGTATGTTGCACTGAGTCATAGACTCTGTCTCTCTGCTCCAAAACCGACAGCCATTCTAATCCGCTTTGTCGCTATTCTGATTCGCATTTCAGACGATTGCGCAAATCGACCCTGCGATCACTGATGATCTCTCGTATAATCGCCGAAAGATAACACCAGAGACCGATCTCTTTCAATACACCATGCAGGTTTTACCTCACCAACGGTTTCTGAGCCACCAGATCACGGTTTGGCTGAAATACCCGTGGACATAATATTATTTGGAGAAATACCGTGAAACGCCCCTTCATATCCCTCGCTATTCTGGCACTGTTCTCAGTCTCCGTACTCACTCCTTCCAGTTCCTCCGCTTGTACGGGCATCACCATCAAACCGAAAGACGGCTCGGTTATTTTCGGGCGCACGCTGGAATTCGCCATGGACCTGCAATCCAATGTGATCATCATTCCCAGAAACAAAGCGTATGTGGGATCAGCGCCCGATCAGAAGCAGGGGCTGCACTGGAATTCTCAATACGGCATGGTCGGCATGAACGCGTTTGACCTGCCCATTATTGCGGATGGCATCAATGAAAAAGGGCTGCACGTCGGCATTTTTTATTTTCCCGATTACGCCGAATATCAGGACGTCAGCACGCAGGAACTCGCAAAGACTATCAGTCCGATGGAAGTCCCGCTCTATCTCCTGGGAACCTGCGCGACCGTCGATGAAGTGACTGCTAAAATCAAACAGATCAAAGTCGGCAAAGTCGTCATGCCTCAGATGGGGGGCGTTCCTCCGTTTCATTACATCGTCAGCGATGCCGGTGGTAAATCGATCGTGCTGGAATACGTCAACGGGAAATTGAACCTCCACCAGAACCCGCTGGGGGTTTGTACCAACGCCCCCACTTTCGACTGGCACATGACCAATCTCGGAAATTACGTGAATCTGTTAACGAACAACGTCGCCAAAATTGAAATCGAAGGTCAAACCATCCAGGGTCTCGGCCAGGGGAGTGGAATGCTCGGTCTGCCCGGAGACTTCACACCGCCGTCCCGTTTCGTTCGCGCCGTCGCATTTTCGGCAAGCGTATTTCCCGTCGATACGGCTCGGGAAGGCATTCTGCAGGTCTTTCATGTTTTGAATCAGTTTGACATTCCCAAAGGAGCCGCTCGCGGAGATGAGAACGGTAAAGTCTCCGCCGATTATACCCTGTGGACGAGCGTCTCTGATTTGAAGAATCAGCGTTACTACTTCCGCACCTACGACGACAGCACCATCCGCATGGTGAATTTGAACAGTTTCAACCTGGACGGCGATCAAATCCAGACGATCTCCATTCAAGGGCAGGAACAAATCATCGATGTCTCGGGCTGTGCGAAATAGGGCGTGGTTAAAAAAGGTGCCAGGAACCTTAAATGTAAGATTCCTGACAATTTTTGTATGACTCCTGTTTCAAGGCTGTACCAGTTCGACGTCCACTGTATAGAACATCGACTGTGCCTCTTCGCCATGCACCTGCCGGATAAGCATCTTACCGATTTCCTGACCGTAGTCTTCCGGCGAAAGGCAGGCGCGAATATGCGGAAACGGGCAAGGCGTAATGTCACGCGCAAAACGATCCGCTACCACGAGAGCAGGGCGTCTTGTTTTAGGGAATGACAATTCCTCAACGGCCGCCGCAATCGCTTGAGCCGCCGGTTCCGAGCGACAGAGGATTCCCAGTTTTCCGGACGACTGTTTGATGACGTCCAGCGCCGAAACCTGAATCGCCCGGTCATCGGCGGGCAGACAGCGCACGCAGAGTTGATCAATGCCGAAACCCGCTGTGCTCATTTCCCGCTGCACCGCGTCCAGCAGTCTGTGATCGCCGGCCGTCACCTGATCACGCAGTACAACCAGAATCCGCTGGCACTTCTGCTGCCGCAACTGCTGAAACAGCAGTCTACCGATCCGGCTTTGATCCCGGTCAATATGCGCCAGCCCGGTGATCGAAGGCTGCAATAACCCGTTGACCACCGTCGGCAGACCGCTCTCTTCCAGAATCCGTTGCACGCCCACCTGCGCCCGCTGCAAAACAAAACCTTCCGGCTCCCGCGATTTGAGCGCCCGATTCACAATCTCTTCCACATACGTTTCTTCATCCCGGTGCGGCAAAAAATTGAACTGCAGTTCGGCTTCCGGCAACTCTTTTTGAATGCCGAGCAGAATCCCGTCCGCCAGCAGCCCTTCACGTTCCAGATATTTCTGATGCACCACCAGATGCACGCGATTGAGAGTCTGCGTTGTCGCATTCATCTCCGGGTCAGCGATAAACGTTCCCGCGCGCTGTCTTCTGATCAGCACGCGTCGCTGCGTCAATAATTGCAGTGCCCGGTTCGCCGTCGTTCCGCTCACTTGAAACGAACGCGCGGTTTCACTCGTCGTGAAATACGGATCGCCGGGTTTTAATTTTCGACTCTGTATATCGGACTGAATGCGGTCGGCCAGATCAATAATGGCTGGTTTCATTGACGAACATCATTCTCTTGAAAAAATGCGTTTTTTGCTTTCATTTTGCTTCCTGTTTCTATAATATTACACTATAGATAATAATATCG
>NZ_CALFPF010000805.1 GCF_937919775.1 uncultured Gimesia sp. | reverse complement strand
TTGCCGGAACAAAACCGGGCCAGGCGATGTTAACTTTATGATCAGCGCAATCACCAGAAAAACGGGAGACAACATCACTAACGCCAGACCGCTCAACAGGACATCCAGCGGGCGTTTCAAAATATATCCCGTTTTTTCGACAGCATCAGCTGCACGTCGATCATCTTCGATCAAATGGGGATCAAAGTGTGGCCTCCCCTGTCGGGAAGTTTGCGTATGGCTGGATTTTTGCGACAGGTTCAGATCGTCCATGATAGTCACTCATTGTATTTGAATTGATTGAATAGAGAACTTTTACCTCAGGCAGCCTTGCGCGTCACTGTTTGAAATTCAACAGAACTGTTAATTCCTAACTCTGAATAACCGGGTGCGTGGTCAAAAGTCTCATCAATGAAGGTTCGTTGCCAAAGCTCAAATGCCAACAGTGCACGAATCGCACGCGTATGATTGACTTTGTCTGACAGATGTTCCTGAATCATCTGCTTCACGCTCTCTGCTTGAAAGAGACCTCTTTCCAGCGATCTAGGCGAAAGCAGCACTTCGTTTACAAATGGAGATAATTCTCGTTTAAACCATTCCCCGATCGGAACGGTAAACATCTGCTTTTTACGGTAAATGATATTGGCGGGAAGAATTTTCTCGCATGCTTTTTTCAAAATCGATTTTGTCACGCCATTGCGAAGTTTGAGTGCACCCGGAATTCGAAAAGCCAGATCCACCATGCGATAATCTAAATACGGAGCACGTGGTTCGAGGGACACCGCCATTGCCATTTTATCGGGTTTCACCAGATTGTTTCCCGGCAATAACAGCCTGGTATCAAGCGCTAACGCCTGACTGATCGGATCCAGGTGACGAAACTCTTTCAGGTGCGATGTCGCAAAGCGGGAAGCGTCGAATTCTCCCAGTTTCATTTTAGATTCCGATGAATACAATGCCCGCTTTGCTTCCGGCTGCAACAAACTGATGGCATTGATGTAGGCGGATTCGATTTGCTCTCGTGGCAGCGTGAGATCCTGATTCGCAAAAAAGTTCCGATGCACATCATAACCTGCAAATAATTCATCTCCGCCATCTCCGGTCAAAACGACTTTCACGGATTTTCTGGCGAGATGGCTGACTCGATACGTTGGCATGAAGGAAACGTCTCCATGCGGCTGGTCATTGTGATAAACGGTTAAGGGCCAGGTCTCTGTCAGATTGGGGTTCAAGACTTCGCACGTATGGCTGGTCTTGAACTGCTCTGCCACTTCCCGTGCATATTGTGATTCATCAAAGCGAGGATCATCAAATCCGATACAAAATGTCTGGACGGGGTGCGGCAATTCCTGACTCATCAGAGCAACGACAGAAGAACTGTCGATGCCTCCCGACAGGAAGGCCCCTAAGGGAACATCTGCCCGTAAACGAATTTTGACAGCAGCCTGCAACGTGTCAATAATTTCTTCACACCAGGCATCTTCAGACCGACATTCGACAGGTTTTTCCGCCAGATTCCACCAGCGTTTGACAGCAACGCCTTGAGGGCTGATTTTCAGCATGTGTCCGGGCATCAGATGATTGACATTTTTAAAGAGTGTCACGGGCGGCGGCACGAAATTATAGGTGAGATAAGCATCAAAGCCTTCCCAGTTCATCTCTGCTTCCACGCCCATCGCGAACAGAGATTTGATCTCTGAAGCAAACAGGAATCGCTTTCCATCATCATACAGATAGAGCGGTTTTTGCCCGATCCGATCGCGATACAGCAAAAGCGAGTGTTTCCGCAGATCAAGAATGGCGATGGCAAACATGCCGTTGAGTTGTTTGACAAAATCTTCGCCATCACGTTCATAGAGCCGTAATATGACTTCCGTATCACAGTTCGTGCGGCACCCCAGTCCTTTTGCGAGTTCCTTGAAGTTATAGATTTCTCCATTCTGAACGACGATAATTTGCCGATCATCGGAAAACATGGGCTGGTGGCCGCCTGAAAGATCCAAAATGGACAGCCGCTGATTCCCTACCAGCATCCCCGCTGTCTCATAAAAGCCCCGATCATCGGGCCCCCGATGGACCATTCTCTGGCACGCCCGTTCTGCTAAAGCCCTGCCAAACGGACGATTCTCACGATCATACCCACCAATAATTCCACACATTGCGGTTCCTTCCATCCCCCTCGCACAACCATGTTCTGCAAGGAAACATTTTCACGAAAGAGAAAAACATCAGCCTGATTCACAAGAGGAGACCGAAATTCTATCTCATAAACGTCCTGGCTCAAGTTCTATTTAATTTCGATGACTTCAAACTGTAGCGACTTCTCTTACTATTTTCCGGCAATGATTTTCTCAACCCGATACTCGCGAATCCATCAAATCCAGTCATCACCACGGAAGGCGATCTTTAAAAAGAAAGGAAGTTTTGAATAATCTGTAATCCAACAGGACCACTTTTTTCCGGGTGAAACTGACATCCGATAATATTCTCACGCTGCACAGCAGCACAAACCTGTCGCCCATCATAGTCACAGTCAGCCAGACGATGCTGATCGTTCGTCGGTACAGCCATGAATGAATGCACAAAATACACAGTAGAACCTTCAGGTATCGAATCTAAAACGGTTTTTCCCCAGCTCTCACATTTCCCGGAAGTCAATTCATTCCAGCCAATGTGCGGAATTTTATGAGGAGCCCCGTCAATGCCCGTCTCTGGGATGCCGACCACGTTACCCGGTATCAGCCCCAATCCATCCCAATTCCCAAATTCTTCACTCGAATCAAGGAGTAACTGCATCCCCAGACAGATTCCCAGCAGCGGCTTTCCCGATGCGGCGTAAGCTAAAATCGGTTCGATCATTTCCCGATTCTTGAGTTCCCGCATACTATCAGAAAATGCACCCACTCCCGGCAAAACGAGACGCTCTGCTCCCAGAATGGCATTCGCTGATTCCGCAATGGACACCTCGGCATCGCAATGTTCAAACGCACGCACGACATTGAGAAGATTTCCCGCGCCGTAATCAATGATGACAACTTTCTCAGTCATACGCGTCTCACATGCATGTGTTCCACCAGCGCTGCTTCCCGGATCTCAGGCAGCGACATCCGGTCATAGTGTAATATATCTGCCATCGCAACGGCGTCGGCTTTTCCCAGACGGACGACATTAAACAGGTCCTGCACAGAGCCCATTCCACCGCTGGCGATCACGGGAACGGGAACCATTTCCGACACGGACTGAGTCAGCTCAAGATCAAAGCCATTCCGTGTGCCTTCCTGATCAATCGATGTCAGCAGTATTTCACCCGCGCCAAGTTCTACCGCCTGTTGTATCCATTCATGAACATCCAGGCCGCTCCGCTCGCGACCGTTGTCTGTAAACGCATCCCACTTGCCTTCGGATACCTTTTTGGCTTCGATCGAAAGCACCATGCACTGTGAACCAAAGCGATTTGATACTTCCCTGATCAATTCTGGACGAGCAATCGCGGCAGTATTGATGGCAACCTTGTCCGCACCAGAGCGTAAGAGACGCTGGACATCCTCCACGGAGCGAACCCCCCCCCCCCACGGTTATCGGAACAAAGACATTCCTGGCAGTTCGACTGATCAGTTCAGAGAGATTATTGCGACCATACAGGCTGGCTACAACATCCATGTAAATTAACTCATCTGCGCCCGCTTCATAATATTTAACGGCATACTCCTGCGGATCGCCTATCACGCGCAACCCTTCCAGATGAACACCTTTGATCAAGTTTTTTCCTTTGATGTCCAGCCGTGGAATCAATCGAATATTACTCATGCCGCCATAGAACCCTGCTCGGCTTCCTCATCGTAAACGGCATGCCGCAGCGCCCATTGCCCGTTTACCTTGTTCCAGATATGTTCTGCCCGCCAACTGTCAATGATTTCATGAAACTCCCCTTCGGTCATTTCGCAGAATTCAAGAAACAACTGAAAATACTTTTGCGGAAATTCCCCGTCATATCTTTTCACAAGTGCACAACCCTCTTCGCGATCGATTTTTCCATCACGGATTTCATGCGCTGTATCAGATGTCGTCCGACCAATTCCAAATTTGATATAAGCCAGATAATAGTGGTAACCATCAACTTTATCATCCAGGCTGGCATACTTGGAATACGTACCTTCGGAACGTTCGGGATTGGGTTCCAGTCCGGTATGTTCGCGACAGTAATAATAGTTCTCCTGGGGATCCCAGTTCTTGTAGTATCCAAAGAAATGAATCTCGGTCTCATTTTTCAGAATATCCTGATACTTCGGAGCCATAAATGGTGCGAGATCAGCTCGAGAGAGACCATGCTGCTCCCAGAATTCCGGAGGGAGTCCGGAAAAGTAATGCGAATCATGATCGGCGATTTCACGTGTGGGACGAAAGGCATTTTTCATGTCTCCGCCATACTCAACCTCACCATTTTCGCCATACATGATCAGTGAAACATTATGCTGAACCGCCATTTTCAGTGGAAAATTCGTCTGACCGTAAATAAATGGCTGAAAAGGATCGCCCATATGCTTAAAGGAGAGATGGGTCAATTTCCTGGTCACAATACCATTGGGCTTTCCAAATACGTTATCAAAACCGGCATCAATGAAGGAATCGAGATTCTTTCGACCCAGTTCTGTTGAGATCAGCGGCGCCCATGTCACCGTTAATGGATTCATTCCATATTTATATTTTAACTGGTGTGCCACCAGGCTTCCATCTTTTCCACCGCTGCAAGGCACGATGACGTCGTAACTTCCGTCTGACTTACGATGACGATCACATAATTCCAACAGTTCTTTTTCGCGCTGATCCCAGTCAAATTCAGACTTTTTAATTTTTGCAAAATTACAGGCACTGCAGACACCATTTTCATCAAAGGTGATCCGAGGCCGCTGATTCGAAATCGTACATTTTCGACAGAACTTCACCTGTGCGGGAAGCTTATACAGTTTCTGTACATCTCGTTTTTCAATCATTGATCACTCGCTAAGAACGGAAGACAGGTCAAGTAACAATCTTTGAAGAGCGTATTCTGCATCAAAGATTGAACAATTATGATTCGCTGGTCTTTTGACTTTTATCGTGCAGACAGCAGAAATCTAAAGTGGCGGGGATTGTAGAAAAAATAATTCATCATTGAAATAGGAGTTTTGGCAAGCGTAAAACCTTGCTGCCAACACATTTTCCAACCAGATGAACCAGAACCACGAAACAGCCGAGAGAAGATCGCTGCTGCTGCCTAATCAACTGCAGTCAAATGGTTTAAGAAGAGAATCGCCGTAAAATCACGCGGTTTCGTTTTAACCCAAAGCTAAACCACTCTCTTGTGTCGGCAGCGAAAATTTCTGTAGTTCCTGCACCACTTCTGCCACCCGTTCCACAATCAGTGAAAACATCTGGGTCCCTTTCTCTGCCGATGCCAGATCGGGTCGGCCTGTTGCCCCATTTTGTGTTCGCTGATACATGTCGTTACATAAATAAACGCCGTCTACCATATCAGGCGCATAATCGTCGAAGTTTTCGATTTTTGATTTGCGGACCAGTTCCGGACGCAGATGCATGATCAGCGATGTTTCTGCTTCGCAGGCATGACCGACGGTTTTGCACTTCCCTTCCATCAGGGAGGCAATCTCGTTTTCCGCAATCGACCAGTACGAAGCCGCCATCAATTGACAGTTTCGATAATTGACCTGCAGACGTCTTAACGAAATCTGCATCGGGCCGATATTTCCTCCGTGGCCGTTTAAGATCAGGACACGGCGAAACCCATCGTCCAGCAGCGATTCACAAATCTCACACAGTAACGTTTCATAGTTTTCCACACGAGAAGTCAACGTCGCGCCCCAGCGCAGATGATGCTGGCTGGCACCTAACCAGAGTGTGGGCAGCAACAAGACCGATTCCTTCAGACGCTGCTCGACTTGTTCGGCGATTGCCGTGCAAATAATTTCATCCGTTGCTGTCGGCATATGCGGACCATGTTGTTCAACGGCCGCAATCGGCAGCACAACCAGTGTTTCCTCGCGCGAAACATTCTTGAGTTCCAGCGCAGTCATTTCAGCATATTTCATCGAAATTTTACTCGCTTAAATCAGTATTTTTTTTGTGCCGCCCGTGGATCACATTCCAAAAGGTCAGCGGTACTTCTGTCGAATCCTGTCGGCGGACTTTCGTCAAAAAGCTGACAATCAGGCCGATAATCATTGTCAAACCGAATCCGATCGGCCAGAACCAGACCGAAAACCAGTCAGAGGCACCATACATTAACGAAATGGTAATCACCGCGCCGGAAAGAGTCCCGACCATGACCCCCGCCGTCGTTGTATTTTTAAAAAACAAAGCCAGAATAAACACCGCCAGCAAAGGGCCGCCAAAGCCGGCTGTGACTTTTTTCCCGATCGCAAACACGTCGCCCATCTCTCCCACGTTGCAAGCCAGGACGACTGAAAGGACACCAATGAATACGACCAGTGCGCGATCCTGAAAGACTTCCGTTTTATTGTTTTCCGGCTTTAAGTGCGCAAAGTGACGGTCTCGAAAATCGACCATTAAAGCAGTCGTCACCGAATGGATTCCCGAATCGATACTGGACATCACTGCCGCCATCAACGCGACTAAAAACAGTCCCACGAGTCCCGGAGGAAAATGCAAACGCACATATTGTGGCAAAGCCTGATCCTGCAGTTTCAACGCCTGAATATCTGCGGCAACATACTCGGGATACGATTTGTAGTACTCGGGAACAGACATCGCATTCCCGCCCCCCTCTGCGGCAACGCGCCAGTCTGGTAATTCCCCATTGAGTTCCGTCGCCAGCACCGAAATCATCTCTTCCGGAAACTGGTTGTAATGTGCATAGAGACTGACACCAATCGCCAGCAGGCCGGGCACGACAGTCCACATGCCGATGATGTTAATCATGAATCCGATTTGTGAGGTTCTCTCGGATCGTGCGGCGATATATCGCTGCACGGCAACCTGATCGGCACCAAAGGCAGACAGCGCTTCCAGAAACAGTCCGATCAACACGGCCCAGCTCCCATATTCCAGCGTGAGCGAAGGCGTGAAATCAACCAGCAGATTACTGCGGCCTTCAAAATAAGTCGAAACCACACCCGAAATCCCGGAATCCGTTTGAGCGAGAATTAAACCCAGGGTCAATAAAATGGTCAGAGTGAAGATAAAGAACTGCAAAACATCAGTCCACATCACGGCCCGCAGACCACCTAACATGGTGTAAAAAATGGAAACGATTCCCAGGACAACAATTACTGTCACTTGCGAGACCTGCATCACGTTTGCGAGCACAACAGAAGCAGCATAAGTGGCAGACGCCATCCAGCCAATTCGTAACAGAATAAACAAACCGCTGGCCAGAGAGCGTACAGAGACGTGATAACGGCGTTCCAGATACTCATACGCGGTCTGACAATTCAGTCGTGCATAAACGGGAATAAACACCCACAACACCAGCGGTGCCATCAGGGATATCGCGATCAAAAACAGACTGATTCTCAGGCTGCTCCCATACGCAATCGAGGGATACATCACAAAACTGTTGGCGGAAAACAGGGTCGCCATCACACTCAACCCGACGGGCAGCCAGCCCATCGAATTGCCGGCAGCAAAAAATTCCTGCCGCGACTGATTGCGACCAAAATAAATCCCCAGCGCAATGGAGACCAACAGGTAAATCAGAATAACGACGTAGTCCAGTGTATGCATCTTGCAATCAGTTCTTTTTTAGTTCGAAACACAGCTCAACGAATCATTTCGTGGTGCTGAGAAAATGGATCAGGGAAGCAGCAGCCCCCCTTTAATGCGTTGCAGTTTCATCAAACCGAAACGCGGGTTTGTCCGTAAATGTCGTCGACGTAATCGTGGGACAGATCCGTTTTTCGATATGTTCTACCACCAGTTCCGTGCCACGAAAATGACTGATCGGCGGATCATTCTGCTGAAACAGGGAATCGGTCAGATCTCGGCAGAGGACCGCATTTTTCCCCTGATACACCATCTGTCGTAAACCAAAAGGGCGCCCGCAGACACACAAGTTCGTATGTACGCCCATTAACACCACATTTTGAATGCCCCGCTCTTCCAGCATGTTATAGACTTCCTGTCCGTTATCACTGATGGCATCTTGCGCGGCGATCTCAATCGTTTTGATCTGACGGGTCCAGGGAATTTTCTCCCCTTTCCAGTGCCGTAAGCCTGTTTCATCGGGAACCCAGCCTTGACAGGGAATTTTACAACCACAGCCGCCTGCTCTGACAAAACCTAAAGGCTGCCCCTCTTTTTCGTCGTTCCAGTATTTCCATTGAAAGTCGAGCGGCGCTTTCACCAGCGGAGAATCAATGGCGCGTTGTCGTTGTGGCGTTCCGTCATAAAAATTCATACGACCACTGGGAGCATGGATAATGAAAACACCTTTCTCACGCGCCGCTTTCAGCGTTTCATTCATCGCGGGTGCCATCTCGGCGACCCGTTTGGCCGCCTGCTTGCAGGTATGATCGTCCCACATATCACAGACGATGATCGCTGTCTCTGCCGGCTTCCAAGATGCGGCTTCCTGCACAGGGCGAAATTGTCCCGATTTGTCTTTGATCCGTTTTTTTAAGGTCGCCGGAATCACTTTGGTCTGTGGTGTCTTTTCCGCCAAACTCAGTTCAGCGATTCCGACCACAAATACAAAAAGTGAGAGCGCACCTGCAACCAGTTTTAGATTAGAATGGAACCACCAGCGCTGCATGTCATTTCCTTCGATTCTGCGAACAGATAAGAGACAATTCGGGAGACCAATAGTGAGCGATATCCATGATATCAAAACACGGACATATAAAAAGGAAACCTAAGAAATCTCCGGCATTTTCTTTCCAAAGTTTGTTACAATTGTCGCAATACCGGAAAAATGGACAAAAGAGCAGAAAGTAATTGAAATACTGTTAGAATTTGAGGGAAGCGGATTCGTTCCCGCCTCGCTTCTACACCACGATTAAGGATTAAAGATTAAATATGACAACGGCAGTCTGTTTTCACTGTGGCCATTTAAAATTTGGTTCGTTTAAAATTTGCGAGCACTGCCAGGCCAGACCTTGCACTGACGATGAGTTAATTGTCTCTCTGGCGATGAGCGATCATTACTTTGATCAGAAGAGTATGGAATTAATGGGGGATTACATACGAGAGCACGGTCATCCTCCCAAGCTTGATCCCAATTCAGAGAAAACCTTTCGCAGAAATTTTGAAGAAGTGAAAGCATCGGGGGTACTGGATCAACTGTTTCAAGATCGCGATGATTCATAATACGACTCTGGTCCCAAAATAAATCTCGAAAGAGACAGAACGTTAAGAAAATTCTAACATGACGTTTTCCAAATGGTCTGTAATCACAGGAATTGTTTTTTCAGCCACACTGGCGGTGGGCAGCACATATTTTTTCACTCG
>NZ_CALFPF010000804.1 GCF_937919775.1 uncultured Gimesia sp. | reverse complement strand
AAGTATTGCGGGGATTGGCCTCACAAGGTACACTGCCCCCCCTTTCCGAACTCTTCACTCAGGAATGTTTTTGTCTATCCTGGCACGAAGGAGTCCGCAAACCATCGGCGTCCCTTTATGAAAAACTGGTCGACCGGTTCGGGCAGTTGGGTATTTCGCCGCAGGAAATCCTGCACGTGGGTACTCGTATTCATGATGATCTGGTAATTGCCAGGCAGTTTGGGATGAAAACGGTATTATTTGCCGGAGATTCCCTCAGTCTGCAGGCCAGTAAAGAAGAAGTCAGAGATCCCGACAAAAAACCTGACAGATTGATCACTAATTTGAACCAATTAGTGGAAATCCTCGATTAACATAGACTGCCGATTTTGCTAAGATCACAGGTTTTATCAGCAGTTAGCGTTGCCTTCATTACCTCGTGAATCGTAGGCAGAAACAAAATTTGCCTTGTCAAAACCATTTCGTTCACGTGATGGCCCCTGCCAGGGAACAAGGGCTTTTTAAAATGACGCCCGTTTTGGAGAAAAGAGAACATGCCTCCCAAGTTGCTTTATGGTGGAATTGACTTCGATTTTGAAAACCCTTTGTACGGAATCGAAGCGATCCGGGAAATCAACCCTCAGCGATTTGAGATGGAACAACTTTCGGGCATTGTGCATATCGATAATGAAAAGCATGGCATCGTCGGTTTTAAAGACGTCTCCGAGAATGAATTCTGGGTTCGCGGCCACATGCCCGGTTTTCCCCTGATGCCGGGAGTCATTCTCTGCGAATGTTCCGCTCAATTGGCCGGTTTCTATGCCCGGAAATACAAATTGCTGGGAGGAGACTTCCTGGGTTTTGGCGGGATGAACGATGTTCGTTTCCGCGCCCCCGTCTTTCCTAATCAACGTCTGGTCATCATGGCACAACTGGCGCGCATTCGGGCCGGCAAACGGGCCGAGTTCAACTTTCAAGGCCTGGTCAATGATAATATGGTGTTCAGCGGCCAGATGATCGGTGTTCCGATTGATAAAAATCAGCCCATTCCCGGCGTGGACTGAAAATCGACCGGAAACAAACTGAGGGAAGTAAACCGTCCGACTGAACTTCACAGGCGCTTGTGATCAAGCGCCCGGAGTGTTCGACGATTACGCATCTTCGGCGGGCGGTTCGATTCCAAAATCCTGAATCGTCAGCAACGCCTTGAACGGGATATTGCGTTTGGCGAAATTCGCAGCGCCCCCCTGGAGTCGATCGATGACCCCCAGCGCCTGCACCACCTGACAGCCAAACTCCTCAGCCCGATCGACGGCCAGCAATGAACTGCCTGCCGTGGTAATGACATCGTCAACGATCACGACTTTATCACCGGGCTGAACGGGGCCTTCGACATATTTGTTAGTGCCATGCCCTTTGGGTTCTTTGCGAACCATGAATCCGTTCAGTGATTTTCCCTGTTCGGCGGCAATCGCCAGCACGCCGGCGACAATCGGATCGGCGCCAATTGACATCCCGCCGATGGCGTCGAATTCGACATCCGCCAGCAGTTCCAACAGTCCTTCGCTCACCAGACGCAGACCATGCGAATGCAGGACGACCTGTTTTCCATCGAGGTAGTAACTGCTTTTCTTTCCGGAAACCAGCGTGAAGTCGCCAAACTTTAAAGCACGCTCTCGAAACAACTCGATCAGCTTTTCCCGATCAAACATGAATGCTCTCTTCTTTACCTGGAATGTGTGTCAATATGAGGAAGCGTCTCTGAACAGCGCATTGTCGCCAACGCACCGTTTCCGGCTCTGCCACACGTATTCTACAGGCTTGAATTCAACATTCAAACAGACCCGCAGAGAAAGAATCGAAAGCCTGCGGGATTAAGTCGGAAATCACGGGCGAATCACCACTTCCGAGTTCACACCCAGTAGGTCGTAGACTTCGGCGACATCTTCGTTGAGCATTCTCACACAGCCTCTCGACTCGGCCTTGCCGATGGAAGCCGGATCAATCGTGCCATGAATTCCATAGCTGTCCCCCAGATCAATCCAGCGTTCGCCCAGCGGATTAGTGGGATCATCGTTGGCAATCACACCATCGGGGCCGTAATAGGTCGGATCAACGAGCTTCTCTTTGACCTGAAATTTTCCGGTCGGCGTGCTGTGATCTTTGCCCGTACCAATCGCATAACGTTTCACGAAATAACCGTGGGCATGCACGGTCAGCGAGAAATCGCTCAAATCGACAAACGCGGAAAAAGGCCCCTTGATGACTTTCAGTTTCTGACCGGGGCGAATTTTCTTCGGGTCAATCTGATTCAGCTTCGACAGATATTCCCAAGTGATGTGATACTGGGTTGCCACTTTTCGCAGTTGATCGCCGGGCTCGATTTCATGCGGCGTCATGAAATGGGGCTGAGGCGAGAAATAAATCATGCGCGCGGTCTCTGTGATGCGCGACTTGATCACGGGATATAATTGCGGTTGATTCCAATAAATTTTGGATAGCTGCTTATGCGCGTCGATAATTTTTCCCTGCTGAATTAACTGATCGATGGCAATCAAATCGGGTGGAACATTCTCCGGCTGCGCTCCGTCCACTTCTTCTTTAAAACTGGCATGTTCGGCTGTTTTGATGACGGGCGCACTCGCGCGTTTGATGCCTTCCGGCGGATTCAGTTTCTGCGGGGCATTTCTGTCGGTTGCGGACTGTTGTGAGGAGAGCGACTTCTCATCCCTGAACAGGGGCTGCGCTGAAGCTTTGAATTGTTTTGGTTCGATGGCCTCATTCACGGGAGAATCAACTTCGGGCGCGGACTCCACAACTTCACCAGACAAGGTCCGCTTGTAAATGCGGGGCACTTCGATATCCCTGATCTGATAGGAACGCTGATTGTCGTTCCCCTCAGGCAATTCTTCCGCCGGCGGTTCCGACTGCGCAATGATTGTCTCCTGCGCCAGCACGGGTTCCACATATTGCGGAGCAGCCTGATTCTGGCCGGCGGCTGCCGAATCCTGAGATGAGTCTCGCAAGGCGCCCGTCGGTGCGCTGCCCAGATGGAGTGGAATCCACTCATACTTCCAGGAAGCAGTTCCCAAAATGCCCAATCCTGCTACCATTAATAATCGAAAGGGAGTCATCCAGCGACCCTGTTTGCGACTTCTCATCTTGTCATCATCCTTGATTCACAATCCAGACACACATCGGTTAAAATCAGAGAGGCGGGACTATAGCAAATCCGCTGAAATAAGCCTACGGCGATCCTGCGCCAACCGACTTGTAAAACCGTAGACGTAAGTCATATATTAATAATTGTTTAAGACGCTTCAATCACAGCCCCTGATCGGGAGTAATTACAAAGATTTGTCAAAACAACACTAGGCAACAACATGCTTATTGCATAACATTTGCAAAAACAATCACGAAGATCTGTACCTGGATAATTTGATCAGCATTCTCAGATCCCCTGAACGAGGTCCGTATGTCACTGCTGCTGGAAAATGTGAAAAAGAGTTACCGCGAGCCCAATGGTTCCACGCTCCCCATTCTGGATATCGAGCGGTTCGAAGTGAAAGAGCGCGAACAGGTGGTGCTCATCGGCGAGAGCGGTTCGGGAAAATCGACGCTGCTGAATGTGATCTCCGGCATCACGGCGGCTGACAGCGGCAAAGTCACCATTGCCGGCACCGAAATCGCTTCGATGGCCGAAGTGGTCCGCGACCGATTCCGGGCCGAGCGCATCGGTTTTGTGTTCCAGACGTTCAATCTGTTACCCGCCTTTTCCGCGTTGGAAAATGTCCTGCTGGGAATGAGTTTTTCCCGCAAAAAGCCGAATCGCGATCGCGCGAAAGAACTGTTGGCGCTGGTGGGACTGGAACATCGGTTGCATCATCACCCCAAACAGATGTCGGTGGGAGAACAACAGCGCGTGGCGGTGGCCCGCGCACTGGCGAATCAACCAAAATTATTACTGGCCGACGAACCGACGGCGAACGTGGATCTGGCCAATCAGGAAACGATCCTGCATCTGTTGCGCGATGCCTGTGCCCAGAATCAGATTTCGATGCTGCTCGTCACACACTCGCAGGAAGTGGCCAAACAGTTTGACCGCGTGGAAACTCTGAGCGATTTCAATAAAGTTCACGCCAAAGTTTAGTTCTGATGATTTTTCAGTGGATGTCCTTCATCTTTTATTCCTCAGCAAACAAAGCAATTCTGCACTATGAATACTCTGACTATTGCCTGGAAAAGTATCCGACAACGTCGTCTCGCCTCTCTGTTGACGGCTTTGAGTGTTGCCCTGGGTGTCACACTGATGATCTCCGTCCTCGTCATCAACGGCGTGATTGACCGGATGTTTAACCAGACGGCCAGCGGTTACGATTTGATTGTCGGTCCGAAAGGCAGCGCGCTGCAACTGGTTTTGAACACGGTTTTTCGTGTCGGTGCTCCGATTGAAAACCTGCCTTATCGCTACTACACCGAATTAAAAAAAGACCCGCGCGTGGAAGAGGCGATTCCGTTCGCCATTGGCGACGTGACGCAAACAGGAGGTTTTCCGATTGTCGGCACCATTCCCCGTTATTTTGCACTGGAGTACGTTCCCGGCCGTCATTTTCGGATCAACGCTGACGGCAAATTCTTGCCGGGAACCTGGGATTCCGTGATCGGCTCGGCAGTCGCAAAACAAAACAACTGGAAGATGGGCGATGAATTCAGCCTGATTCATGGCTCCGCGGAAAGTGGGCACGTGCACGATGAAAAATTCAAAATCGTAGGGATTCTGGCGCCGACAGGCACCCCCAATGATCGCACGGTGTTCGTCAATCTGCGTGGGTTTTATCAGGTTTCCGGACATGAAAAACCACTCGAAGAAGCGATCCGCCGTGAAGCTGCTTTTTTTGGTGAAACAGTCGACGAAGAAAAACTGAAAACGCTGGCCAAAGAAAACGCGGCCCACGATCATCATGATCACGCCGGCCACGATCATGCCGGTCACGACCATGATGTTCCCGATGCCCAGAAAGAAGTCACCGCGATTCTGGTGCAGATGAAGGGGGACCGCTTGCGCGGCTTTACGACGATCAAATTTCAGTCTGAATTGAAAGAAGGCAATCAGGCGCAGGCCGTCAATCCGATTCAGCAGATCAGTTGGCTTATGACCAACATCGTGGGAAATATACGTACCATGCTGATTGTGCTGACCTCGCTGATCATTATCGTCTCCGGCGTCAGTATTTTTGTGAGCATTTATAATTCGATGTCAGACCGCAAACGGGAAATCGCCATCATGCGCGCCCTGGGCGCGGGCCGCACCACCGTGTTCGCGATTATTCTTTCCGAATCGGTACTGCTCTGCCTCGGCGGCGGTATCCTGGGAATCATCCTCGGTCACGGCCTGGTCTTCATCGCCGCTCCGATTATCGAAGCCCGCAGCGGACTGTTGATCAACCCGTTCGCCTTCAGTTCCGTCGAACTGATCCTGCTGCCGGTTCTGGTCGTCCTGGCGTCACTGGTCGGATTCATCCCGGCAATGACCGCTTACCGCACCGACGTCGCCAGTACGTTAAGCGACTGATTTTATTCTGTCGTCAGATTACGGGGGAACACCTGCTGAGCCACGCGAATGTGATTGAATTCGTGGCTCGCTGGCAAATCGGCTTCCAGAAGGCAAATATGCGATCCGTCGCGCAGAAATAATGAACAATTAAACAGAAGTCGTCTCCTTTCCAGAACCGGCCAGAGGCTTACTCCGTAAGTGACGGTCTATTCATGTCTTACAAATTGTCGTTGAATCGAATTTATTTTGCGGCGTCCTGCGTTCGTCTGGAGTTGACGTAGCACATACTTAAGATTGATAATAATTCAACAAAAAACAAATCGTCGCCGTATATACTGTATCAACAGAGTGTCTAAGTGAGTTCCCGAAGCGAGGCTGCGGGGCGTTTTCCGACTTGGCAAAGTTACGCGCTACCCGTGCCGCTTCGCTGGTTTCTCTGACTTTCTGTGCGAATTCAGGGGTGCTCTGGCTCCTGTTGCATGATATGATGAAAGCGGAGAATGTGGCTCACGTCCAGAAACAGGCAATGTTCGGGGATCGTGAGTGACGATTGTTTATAGTATTTGTTTTTTATTCTTGCTGAATTTTTGAAAGGCCTTGCAACATGTCGCAAGTTCTTGATGGATCCAATCAATCTTTACAGAATGCCGTCACTGTCCAGGACGAGTTTTCTTACAAACCCGTGCCGCCAACTGCTGTCGTGGGGCTGGTTTTAGGTCTGTTTTCGTTCATCGCGCTGTTCGGTATTATCGGATTAGGAATCGCCGTTTTCGGGATCGTCGTTTCTCTCTTCAGCTTATTCAGCATCAAACGATCTGCGGGAGAGCTGGGTGGCAAGACGGTGGCGATCGCCGCGGTTACGCTGTCGACGTTTTTCCTGATCACCGGAATTTCCTATCAGTCTTTCGTTTATGCGAATGAAGTGCCCGAGGGATACCATCGGCTCAACTTTGCCAGTGATATCGCCGCCAAGGAATTTGTCAAGACAGACGGCGTCACCAGGGTCGATCCTGACGTACTCAAACTGGACAAGCAAAAGGTTTTCCTCAAAGGCTACATGTATCCCACCCGACAAACAGAAAATCTGAAAAGCTTTATTCTGGTCAAAGACAACGGCCAGTGCTGCTTTGGCGGACAACCTGACGCTAAAGATATGATCCTGGTTGAAATGCAAGGCGATCACAGTGCCAATTTTTACGCAGGCCTGGTGTCCGTCGCCGGCGAATTTCAAGCAGAAGCACCGACGCAGGCAGGAGAACTGAGACCCGTTTATCAGTTGAAGGGAACACATTTTGAGCAGGCAAGGACCGCCTATTAATTTCTGTGCCCTTAAATACAGAGAGAAAGACACATTACCATTTTATTCACCGAATGGCTCAGATTGATCGACAGTCTGAGCCATTATCAACTTTGCCAAGAAGTTGGTGCAACCACCCGATCATCAGGAGTTTGATCACGTGCAGGCCCACCTTTACCCCGCCCGCCAGATGATTACTTTTTTACTGCTCCTGAGTGTGGGCAGTCTTGCTGTGTCAGGAACCGGCTGTTCTTCGTCAGAACAGACAGAGTACCGCCAGTTCAGCGACAAGATTGATCAAAGCGGTCAGGAAACCGTCGCTGCGTCAGACGCCGCCGACTCAAAATCGCCTGCCGCGCAGCAGAATCAACAATCCGCAACGCAACCGGAAACACGGGCAGACGCAACGCCTGAACCTGCCCCAGCGAAACAACAGACAACAACAGCAGACAATTCGCCTGCAAAAGCAGAACCGACGCCGACTGCGAATCAACCTGCAAAACAAATCCGCGTAGAGGAACTGGCTCTGGTTGCCCGCAAGCCGGATCCCAGCCAACGCGCATTGACGGAACAGGAGCAAAAAGAACTCGCCGCCAGCGAACCGCGCGAAGTGAAAATACTCGTGAAAGATCGCTCCTTTCGCAAAGTAGCGCCTGAAAATGTACTGCTGATCAACTACGATGATATTGATTTACTCAAAGTGATGAATATGGAACCGGTCACTCCCCAGGCACCGGAACTGATGCCTGAATGGCTCAAGGACCTGGATGGCCAGCGGATTCGTATTCGGGGCTTTATGTATCCGCCGTTCCAGCAGACGGGTAATGAATTTTTTCAACTGGCCCGCGATAACCAGATCTGCTGCTTTGGCAAAAACCCGAAGATTTATGACCTGTTTCCCGTAGTGATGCGGGACGGGGTGACGACCGATTATATTCTCAACCGCCCGTTTGATGTCGTCGGCGTATTCCATATTAAAGCAGAAACCGTCGATGGCGAACTACAGCGGATCTATCTGATTGACGACGCCATCGTGATCGATAAATAATATTCACAGGCATTAACTAAACATACACGTTTCCACAATACAGTTTTCAATCGCCACGAGGTTCGGCAAATGAATCGTTTCACAAAATACAGCAAAAACCGTTTTATCCTGGGACTGCTCTGCGGGCTGTTCGTGATGTCACAATCACTTTATGTCACAGCCTGTCCTTTCTGTTCGGCCCCGTCGCTGACATTGACCGAGCAACTCTCGCAGTCTGATGTCGCCGTCCTCGCCCAGTGGTCGGAAGCGGAAAAAGGCACACTGGACAAAGCCGGAAAAACGGTCTTTGAAATCAAAGAGATTATCCGTCAGTCGGATAAAGA
Organism: uncultured Gimesia sp.; assembly: GCF_937919775.1. Classification (GTDB taxonomy): domain Bacteria; phylum Planctomycetota; class Planctomycetia; order Planctomycetales; family Planctomycetaceae; genus Gimesia. Next base: position 617 of record NZ_CALFPF010000804.1, on the reverse strand, counting down.
CAAACTGAAAGTCGGCGAGCAGATCACCATCAATCGCCATCGTCCCGGCAAAAAGGGAAATCTGTTTTTGCTGCTCGGCACGAAAGGCACCAGCGTCGACTGGGGCGACCCGATTGAAGTCACCGAAACGAGCTTCCACTACATTTCGCAGGCCCCTGCTCCGGAAGAAAAAACATCCAAACGCCTGCGGTACTTCATAAAGTTCCTGGAATTTCCGGACCAGATGATCTCGAACGACGCTTACGCCGAATTTGCCAATGCCCCCTACGAAGAGATCACCCCGCTCGCCAAAGAATTGCCGCGGGAAAAGATCCGAAAGTGGATTGTCGATCCTGAAACTCCCGTCACCCGCCTGGGATTGTATGGACTGTTGCTGGGACTCTGCGGCCAGCAGGCTGACGTCGCGTTTATGGAAAAGAAAATCAATGAGCCCACGAAAGACTTTCGGCTGGGCATTGATGGCGTGATCTCGGGATACCTGCTGCTGACCGGTGCAGAAGGCCTGGATAAAATCGATCAGTCGAAGTTCGTCCCCAAAGATGTCGCCTTCAGTGAGACCTATGCCGCCATGCAGGCACTGCGGTTCATGTGGACTTATGGCGATGGACGCATCAGTA
>NZ_CALFPF010000803.1 GCF_937919775.1 uncultured Gimesia sp. | reverse complement strand
TTTATTGGAGAAACTCCGCTGTTTCACTAGGTTTTCAAGGGTGATTTGTCATAGAATCTCTTTCCTAACAAGTCAGGCGGGGTAGAGCGTGCGCGCAATCTGTGTGTTCGGTCCCTTTCCATACAGAGTCAGAGACATTGAGTTAAAACAGAAACGGGTTGCTGACGAGAGTTTGCGTAGAATCCCATCACATGACCGCAGGCAATGCGAATGCAGCATGAGAAATTGAAATAAGGTATGGCAATGGCAAAAAACGAGGTGCCGAAAGGTGAACCTTTCGATTTGGAAAAACTTCAAACACTGTTTGAAATGATGGAAAAACACGGACTGACGGAAGTCAATCTGAAGCGTGGTGAAGAGACCTGGAAATTACGCCGTGGTCCGCAGGAAACGTATTCAATGGTTCCTGCCGCTTCAATGCCTCACCCCGTTCAGCACCACGCTGCACCAGCGCCTCCTGTGGCTCCGCAGGAAGCTGCGCCCGCAGTCGAGTCTGGTCCCGTAATCAAGAGCCCCACGGTCGGTACATTCTACGCGTCTCCCAGCCCTGAAGATCCTCCCTTTCTGAGTATCGGATCCAAGGTCAGTGCCGAAACGATTGTCTGTATTGTGGAAGCCATGAAAGTGTTTAATCAGATTCCTGCTGAGATCAACGGGACGATTACCGAGATTCTGGTGAAGGATGGCGAAGCGGTCGAATTCGGCCAGCCTCTGTTCAGAGTCAGTCAAGGCTAAAGCCAGTTTTTGTAGAATGTTCGCGATGCAGTGATCAAAACGGTTGCGATCAGAATTTCAGATGTCGGATCCTTTTACCAAGTCAAAAACAAATGTTTCAAAGAATACTGGTAGCAAACCGAGGCGAGATTGCACTGCGGGTCATCCGTGCCTGTCGTGAAATGGGCATTGAAACCGTTGCGGTTTTCAGTGAGGCAGATCGGGGCGCGCACTATCTCTCTTTAGCGGATGAAGCCATCTGCATCGGCCCTGCTGCGGCAACGGAAAGTTATCTGATGATCAATCGCATCATCAGCGCCGCAGAAATCGGCAACGTGCAGGCCATTCATCCCGGTTATGGTTTTCTCGCAGAAAACGCCCACTTTGCGGAAGTCTGTCGCAGCTGCAATATCGAGTTTATCGGCCCTCCTCATGAGGCAATGGCGAAACTGGGAGATAAAGTCTCTGCGCGGGAAATCGCCAAAGCAGCCAACGTACATTTATCGCCGGGAACCGAAGGGCTGGTGACCGACGAAGGCGAAGCATTAAAAGTGGCGAAGGAAATCGGTTATCCGGTTCTGATCAAAGCGACCGCCGGCGGTGGCGGAAAAGGGATGCGAGTCGCCCGTAACGATATTTCACTCAAAGCCGGCTTGAAGGCGGCTGCGGCGGAAGCGGAAGCCGCGTTCAAAAATGGCGGTGTATACCTCGAAAAATATATTGAAAATCCCAGGCACGTCGAAGTGCAGATCATGGCAGACAATCATGGGAATGTCGTCCATCTCTGGGAACGTGACTGCAGTTTGCAACGCCGTCACCAGAAGCTGGTCGAAGAGAGCCCGGCTCCCAATTTACCTCATTCCGTGCGGGAAGACATCTGCAAAGCAGCCTGCCGATTAATTGAAACCGCCGGTTATACCAATGCCGGTACGGTTGAATTCCTGGTCGGGCCTGATAACCAGTTCTATTTTATCGAAGTCAATGCCCGCATTCAGGTCGAACACCCGGTGAGTGAACTCGTGACGGGCATCGATTTGATTAAACAGCAGATTCGCGTCGCCGCGGGGGAAAAGCTGGACTTCAAACAGAAGAATATTCCCTGCAATGGTTCTGCCATCGAGCTGCGGATCAATGCGGAAGATCCGGAAAACGATTTTCGCGGATCACCCGGCAAAATCACCAAGTTGCGCGTGCCCGCCGGACCGGGCGTCCGGTTTGACTCGCATATTTATGAAGGGTACACAGTCAGCCCTTATTATGACTCTCTGATAGGCAAACTCATTGTGCATCGGCCGACGCGCGAAGAGTCTCTGGCGTGTATGAGACGTTGTCTGGATGAGTTCGTTATTGAAGGGATTAAAACCACAATCCCCCTGGCGAAAAAGATCTTTAACCATTCGGCATTTATTGAAGGTAAAGTCGATACTACATTTATCGAACGTACCTGGTAAGAAAATTTCGAACGGTTAAAACGAAGTATAAACGGATCGGTTTGTATTGTAACAGACTCGCAGGGTCGCGCGTTCGTGAATCTGAAAAGAGTCCCCTGTCGGCAAAACGAATTCGTGCATAAGGCGAAGTTTCGCTCACTTCAATTTGTTGTATGGTACATTTTCAAGTCTCTCGACATGATTCAGAGGCGTTACTTTTTACAAAACAGGTACAGGAAGAATAATGAGAGTTGGTATTTTAACAGGTGGTGGAGATTGTCCCGGTTTGAATCCGGTCATCCGTGGTGCAGTGCGCGTGATCTGCAATGCAGGCGGCGAAGTCTATGGTCTGCTCGAAGGCTGGCGCGGAGCCATCGAAGGCAACTATATGGAACTGGATTCGGAAAACACGGACGACATCATCTTCAAGGGGGGGACGATTCTCGGGTCTTCCCGCACGAATCCTTACAAAAATGCGGAAGTGGACGTTCCCAAAGTGATTGCCACGTTTGAGAAGCTGGGCCTCGATTGCCTGATCGCCATCGGCGGCGATGATACGCTGGGTGTGGCCAATAAGCTGTGGAATGATCACAAAGTTCCCGTGATTGGCTGCCCGAAAACCATCGATAACGACCTCAGTTCCACAGATGTGACTTTCGGGTTTGATACATCCATCAATATCGTCATGGAAGCCGTGGATCGCTTGCGTACAACGGCAGAATCACATCGCCGGATCATGGTTGTGGAAACCATGGGACGGCATGCCGGCTGGATTGCCTTGTTCTCCGGTCTGGCAACCGCCGCCGATTATACGCTGGTTCCGGAAATCGAAATCGATATCGACCGGATGGTGGAAGTCTTGCAAAGACGACGTGCCAATGGCAAAAAGTATGGCATTGTGATTGTCAGCGAAGGGGCGCAGTTCAGTGCGGAAGCAGGAGTCATGACACAAGATGGTGAAGTCGATGATTTCGGTCACGTGAAGCTCGGTGGCATCGGCGAAACCGTTGCGAATCTGATCGAAGAACGCACTGGCTTCGAAACCCGACACGTTACACTCGGGCACCTGCAACGCGGCGGTTCACCCAGTGCTTACGACCGTGTGCTCGGAACACGTTGTGGTGTCCACGCCGGTTGGTTGGCGCTCAAGCATCACTTCGGTTACATGGTTGCCTTGCGGGGAACACAAATTGTGCCCGTCGCCCTGGCAGATGCGGTCGGCGAAATGCGGGCGCTCGAGAAGAATTTCCTCGAAGAAGCAGACGTTTTCCTGCAGTAGATCTGGCAGGCGAATTCATCATCAAAGAGACAGGGCGCTGGCAACAGCGCCTTTTTTTACGCACATCAGGTGCATACGGGGATCACAGCATTACCAAAATTATTTCCGTTCAGCAGAGGATGAATTACTTAACAATCTTTTCTATTTGGCATTCTTGGGTTTCATGGTAGATAAACATCCCTTTGTCTGTTTAAGATAGTAGGTCAGACTCATACCCGCGATTTAGCTTTACCTGCCAGAATAAGAGACAGTTCTCAACGATTTCGATTTTCTTCCCGGAGGGACCAATGACGTCACAGCGCTCGATTCACCTGCACACCTTTCTGCTACTCTCGATGTTCTGTTTCTGCCTGTTTTTGAACTCACCAGGAGTGGAAGCAGCCGAAGACGGATTCAAACCAATTTTCGATGGGAAGACACTCAAAAACTGGGACGGCGATCCCCGTTTCTGGTCGGTAGAAGACGGAGCGATCACGGGAAAAACCACCAAAGAAAATCCCACCAAAGGGAATACATTTCTGATCTGGGAGGGAGGCACTCCTGCCGACTTTGAATTGAAACTGCAGTATAAAATCATCGGTCACAACTCGGGCGTGCAATATCGCAGCTTCACGGTTCCCGGCGACGACAAATGGCGGGTGGGCGGATATCAGGCCGACTTTGAAGCTGGCGATAAATATTCGGGCATTCTCTACGGCGAGCGCTTTCGCGGCATTCTCGCTGAACGCGGACAGAAGACCGTCATCGGAAAAAATCACAAACCCACGGTCGTTGGTTCTGTCGGCGATTCTGACGAGATCCAGAAAAAGATCAAAAAAGAAGACTGGAACGAGTATCACATTATCGCCCGCGGCAATCACTTCATTCACAAAATTAACGGCGTAACAACCGTTGACGTCACCGATGACGATGTCGAACAGCGGCGGGCGGATGGAATTATCGCACTGCAGCTGCATCAGGGGCCGCCGATGGTCGTCCAGTTCCGCGATATCGAATTGAAAGAATTCCCCGCAGCGAACAAAACATCTGCGACGGACGGCGCTAAAAAAAAAGTAGTCCTGATCGCCGGTAAAAAAAGTCATGGTTATGGCGCACACGAACATCGTGCCGGATGCATCCTGCTCGCAGAAGCGTTGAACAACAGTGGTTTGAATATTGAAACCACTGTTGTGACGGAAGGCTGGCCCGAAGATGCCAGCGTACTGCATAATGCCGACTCGATTGTGATCTACTGTGATGGGGGCGGCCGTCACCCTTACGTGACGCATCTGGATGAACTCAACAAGCTGGCAGAGCAGGGCGTCGGCATGGTTAATCTGCATTACGGCGTTGAAGTACCTAAAGGGCCGGCGGGGGATGCTTTTTTGCGGTGGATCGGCGGTTACTTTGAAGAATGGTGGTCGGTGAATCCCCACTGGGTCGCCGACTACAAAAATCTGCCCGAACACCCGATTTCCAATGGCGTCGCACCGTTTTCCATAAATGATGAGTGGTATTATCACATGCGGTTTCAGCCGGAAATGAAAAGCGTACAGCCCATTCTGACGGCGATTCCTCCCAAAGAAACGCTCAGCCGTCCTGACGGCCCGCACAGTGGAAATCCTGAAGTGCGTAAAATGATCGGGCAGCCTCAATACATGGCCTGGGCCTATCAGCGTCCGGATGGGGGACGTGGTTTTGGTTTTACCGGCGGCCATTATCACTGGAACTGGGGTCACAACGATTTTCGCAAGCTGGTGTTGAATGCCATCGCCTGGACTGCCAAAGTCGATGTGCCTTCTCAGGGCATCGATTCACCGCCGCTGTCGGTGGAACAGCTGGAAGCCAATCAGGATTTTCCCAAACCGGACAACTATAATCCCGCACGCATCAAAGCAATGCTGGCGGAGTGGAATCAATAAACGACTTTTGCTTAGACTGTTTTTCATACCTGAGATACGAACTGAATCATAAAAAGGAAACTGACTCAATGAAGTACCGTTGGCTCGCCATCATTCCAGCTCTGTTTCTGAGCACGGCATTCGCCGTTTCAACACTGTCGGCACAGACCGAACGTACGCCCGCAGAGGCTGTGCCCAGTTTAACTGTGGCTCCCGGTTTAAAGGCAACGCTGTTTGCTTCCGAACCCCGGATCAGCAGTCCTTCCAGTATGGACGTTGATTCACAAGGCCGCGTCTGGATCTGTGAAGTCGTGAATTACCGTGCCAATCTGCGCGGGATAGTAACTCGCAAAGAGGGAGACCGCATTCTGATTCTGGAAGATACGAACGGCGATGGCACGGCCGATAAGACAACAGTCTTTTATCAGGGAGCGGACGTGAACGGCTCGCAGGGTATCTGTGTGCTGGGCAACCAGGTTATCGTCGCCGCCTCGCCGAACGTGTTTCTTTTCACTGATGAGAACAACGACGGCAAAGCTGACAAAAAAGAACTGCTCTTCAAAACCGCCGGCGGTGAGCATGATCACTCTGCCCATGCAGCGATCTTTGGTCCCGACGGGAAATTGTACTGGAACTTTGGAAACAGCGGCAAGCAGGTGTTTGACCGCGATGGCAAACCGATCCTTGAAAGTAATGGGCATCCGGTGATTGATAACGGCAAACCATACTGGGGCGGCATGGTCTTTCGCTGTAATCTGGATGGCTCTGACTTCGAAGTGCTGGGACACAATTTTCGAAATAACTATGAAATCACCGTCGATTCCTTCGGCACGCTCTGGCAGTCGGATAACGACGACGACGGCAACCGCGGCGTACGCATCAACTATGTGATGGAATACGGAAACTACGGTTATCTCGATCAACTGACGGGAGCAAGCTGGAAGACACCGCGTACCGGCATGCATGAGGATATTCCCCTGCGTCATTGGCACCTCCGCGATCCCGGCGTGGTTCCCAACCTGCTGCAGACCGGCGCCGGTTCGCCGACCGGGATCTGCATTTATGAAGGTTCGCTCCTGCCGAAAAAATATCAGGGCGAAATCATTCACTCCGATGCAGGCCCGAATGTGGTCCGCGCTTATCCCGTCAAAAAAGAGGGCGCAGGTTACGAAGCCGAAATTGCGAATATCATAACCAGCGAAAAGGACAACTGGTTCCGTCCTTCCGATGTCTGTATTGCCCCCGATGGCTCTCTCTTCGTGGCGGACTGGTATGATCCCGGCGTCGGCGGACACCGGATTGGCGATCAGGAGCGTGGACGCATCTTCCGCATTGCCCCTCCCGATGCGAAATATCAGTTCGATAAACTCGACCTGAGTACAATCGAAGGCGCCATCGCCGGAATCAAAAGTCCGAACCTGGCAACCCGTTATCTGGCCTGGAACAAACTGCATGATCTGCAGGAGCAGGCTTTACCACAGTTGGAAGAATTATATCAGTCTGACAACCAGAGGAACCGCGCTCGCGCCCTCTGGCTGTTGGCAGGCATCCAAGGCAAAACGAATCAGTATGTCGATCGCGCAATGAAAGATTCCAACCCCGACATTCGGATCACAGGCCTGCGTGCTGCTCGGCGTTACAAGCTGGACGTGATTCCCTATGTGCAACAACTGGTCAACGATTCTTCGCCGCAGGTCCGCCGCGAATGCGCGATTGCCTTGCATCACAATCAATCACCGGAAGCCGCCGCGCTCTGGGTCACTCTGGCGGATCAATATGATGGAAAGGATCGCTGGTATCTGGAAGCACTCGGGATTGGCATGGATGAACAGAAACAGAAATTTATGTCGGCGTGGTTGAAGCAGGCCGGCGACAAATGGGATACGCCTGTCGGCCGTGATTTGCTCTGGCGCTCCAAAATTCCATTGGCGGTCCCTTATCTCGTTAAAATGATTGAGAATCCGGAAACAAAGCTGGATGCGCTGCCTCGCTACTTCCGCGCACTGGACTTCATTCCCGGCAAGGAAAAAAATGCCGCGGTGGCAGAGCTGGCGCTCCTGCAGGAACCGGATAACAAAAAGCGGGAAACCTACGTTATCGCCGAAGCCATTTCGCGTATGCCCGCGAATGTCGTGATGCAAGACAAAAAGTATCAGCGTGCACTGGCACAGGTCATCGACAGCAGCCGGGGGACTCCCGAATTCACGAAGCTGGTCGAAAAATTCAAGGCGTCTCACTACTATCCGGAACTGGTTGCGCTGGCCAGTCAGTCGGGCAAATCACAGACCGCCGTCGATGCCATCAGCGCTGCTCTGGCTTTGAAACAGAATGCATTGATTCGGAAGTCCCTGCAGGAGAAAGCCGATACGGAAAAAGAACAGAATCAGAAACTGGATCTGATCTGGGCACTGGGCAGTTCCAGTCACAATGGCGCGAATGCGATCCTGTTAAACATCATCAAGGACGATCAGGAACCGCTGGTCGATCGACGTGAAGCCGTCCGGGCCATCGCCAAGTCCCGACCCGGCGCACATGCGCTGCTCGATCTGGCCGAGAAAGGTCCGTTCGAACCGCAATTGAATCAGACCGCCGCCGCCGCCATGTCGGCGACAATCATGAAAGACGTGAAAGAACGAGCCGAAAAACTGTTTCCGGCTCCCCCGACCAAAGACAACAAACCTCTGCCTCCGATTAATGTGCTGGCGGACATGAAGGGAGATACACTCGACGGTCGTGTGATGTTCAACACCAAAGGCACGTGCGCCAAGTGTCACATTGTCAATGGCATGGGCAAAGAAGTGGGGCCGAACCTGTCAGAGATCGGCAAAAAGCTGAGCCGCGAAGCGCTGTTCGAATCGATTCTGTATCCCAGTGCCGGCATCAGCCACAACTTTGAATCGTATACGGTGATTCTGGCTTCCGGAAATGTCGTCAATGGCCTGCTGGTGAATAAAACCGACGACGCCATCACAATCAAAGATGTCGAAGCCATCGAGCGTACCTTCAAAATGGAGGACGTCGATGAGATCATTCAGCAGAAGATCTCACTGATGCCCGCCGACCTGCAGAAAGTACTGACTCAGGAAGAACTCGTCAATATCGTCGAATACCTGACCACACTCAAACAGGCCCAGAAAATCGAAAAAGCAAGCCGGTAATTCGAGTCAGGGGGGAACTGTAAATTCAACAGTTCCCCTCAGACAAGATCATCCTGTCAGGGGGACCGAGTGCCGTTATTGATTTACCGGCTCTCTTTTCTTAGGCAGTCGTATCGTGACTTATTTTCTTCGATGGACGCTCAACAAGCCTCAACGGAATCTGTATGATGAAGTCGAGAATGAAAACCGATTTCCTCAGTCCGCAGTGAGAAATTTTCATGCCTGAAGCCACCCGTTATCGTGAAATAGAAGTTGTCGGCACGCCTCGTGAGATGGGGCAGCAACTGGGAGAGGCGGCTTGTGAAGAAGTGCGTGCCTTTTGTGAGGTGGCTCTGGAGCGACTGCAGGAAACGCTGCAGGTCAGCAGTGATCACGCACAAACGCTGGCGGAACAGTGTCTGCCATTTGCGAAAGAATATAGCCCGGATTCCGTCGAAGAACTGCAGGGCGTTGCTGAAGCAGTGGACCTGCCGTTCTGGAAAATCATGCTGTTGCAGATTCGCAATCAGTTTACTGCAGACCCCGATTCCGGCTGCACCTCACTCAGTCTGCCGGCGACTTCTCAACGCTCCGCGATTGTCGCGCAGAACTGGGACAATGACCCGGCCCTCGATCGCTTCACTGTGGTCCTGACACGCCGACCGATCGGAAAACCGGCGCTGATGACGCTGACCCAGGCGGGATTGATCTCTTATGTCGGCTTCAACGAGGCCGGGATTGGCGCGTGTCTGAATTCGCTGCCGGCGCCGAGTCGGCCGGTCGGAGTGCCGCATTATTTCACGCTCCGCGAACTTTATGAAGCAACCACCGTCGATGACGCCGTTCACGCGATCCGGCGGGCGCACCGTGCGATTCCAGCCAATATCATGCTGACCACCCCCGAAGGTCCCGCGAATCTCGAAGTCACGATAGACGACGTGAAAGTTCTGCGCCCGGATGAAACAACCTGGATCACGCACACTAATCATTGCCTGCATCCGGACCTGTGTGAATATAACGAACAGTTCCCGGAGTTGATCGGCTCCCATCCCCGCAAAGCCCGCATCGATGAACTGCTCAGCGCGAACGCCAATGGGATCAGCGTTGAGGATATCAAGACCGCACTCAGGGATCACCAAAGGCATCCCCGTTCAATCTGTCGACATGCCAACGATGAACCCGGTGTCGGCTTCTGGCAGACGGTTTTCTCCGTGATCATCGAGCCGGCGCAAAAACGGATGCACGTCTCACGGGGAACCCCCTGCAGTGCGCCCTATGAAATCTATCAGCTATAAATAGATTCTGCGTGGTTCAAGCTGAGAATCCACTCACACATTTTATTTATGTTGAGCGTGTGTTTTTATTTCTTTTTCGATGTATTTACGAGCTGAGTTACGATTCTAGGCAGATTCACGCGGTTGGACACATTCAAGTAACTGGCCACCACTTCAACCAGTTTTCTGCGGTCGACCGGTTTGGTGAGGTAGTCGTCGCAACCCATATCCAGGCACTTCTGTCGGTCTCCGCTCATGGCGTGAGCCGTCAAGGCGATGATGGGCCCCTGGTAATCGGCGGCTCTCAATAATTTTGTGGCTTCATATCCGTCCAGAATGGGCATCTGCATATCCATCAGAATGGCGTCGAACGGCCAGCCTGCTTGCATGGCTGCGGTCGCGGTATCAAATGAAATCTGTCCATTGTCGGCGACGGTGACTTTTGCGCCTGCTTTTTTCAAAATGAAACTGATCAGACGCTGGTTATCGGGACCATCCTCAGTGAGCAGGATGTGATAGTTCTCAAGCGGAAACTCCGTCTGTGCTACTTGGTTCACATCGGTTTTTTCGATGACCGGGTTCGCGACTTTCTTCAGCAGTCGCACGTTCTCTAATGAGCCGGTCTGAATGGTGACTGTAAATGTACTTCCCACCCCCATTGTACTGGAGACGGAAATTGCGCCTCCCAGGAGTTCTGCCAGTCGTTTACAGATGGTCAGTCCCAGGCCGGTTCCGCCAAATTTTCGCGTTACGGAATTATCTTCCTGCATAAAAGGCAGGAAGAGATGTTCAATTTTAGCTTGTGGAATTCCCATGCCCGTGTCGATGACGTCGAACTGGAGTTGAGGGTGCTGATTTTTTCCCGTCAGCAGACGCGTGACAATCTGCACGGAACCCGTTTCTGTGAATTTGATAGCGTTGCCCACGACGTTAATCAGAATCTGACGCAGTCGAGTGGGGTCAGAACAAATCGTTTCCGGGATCGGGCCGTCAAAACGGACTTCGAACGGTAGTCCCTTGGCCGCAGCCCGGACTTTCATCAGGGAATAGACATTGTCAATCAGTGCGTGAGGGGAACAGTTGACCTGTTCCACTACGAGTTTCTCTGCTTCAATTTTGGATATGTCGAGAATGTTGTTGATGAGTTTAATGAGATATTCGCCGTTTTCTTTGATGGTGATCGCGGCGTCAACGTCACTCGGATGGTTGGCGTTGTCGAGGATGATGTCATTGAAACCGAGAATTGCGGTCATGGGGGTCCGAATCTCGTGGCTCATATTGGCGAGGAATTCACTTTTCGCCCGGTTTGCTGCCTCAGCCGCTTCCTTAGCTTGAACCAACTCTGCTTCCGCCCGTCTTCGAGAGGTGATATTGGTTCCGTAAAGGTTCACATAATTGTCTTTAGCAACAGGCGTCAAGATTAAAGAATAACATTGTTCATGCTCGCACATTTCTATATCGACAGTTTTTTCTGAATCGAGGCTTTCCCTACAGGCGAGAGCGAGTTCCTCGGGAAGTGCATCACCAACCTGCGTCCCCCAGTGTTTGAGTAGTGCGTGGCTTGCATTGTTTGCATAAAGCAGAATTCCCTTTGCGGAAGCCCGCAGTACCGGATTAATATCTTCAGCGGGAAAGCGTGATAATTGCTCAATTTCTTTGAAGGAACGCTGTTGTTCCGTGAGGTCGAGAATGATGGCAACAAACACCGGTCTATCGCCGAGTACCGATGTTTCAAGATGTATTTGGACTGGATAGTCAGACCCGTCTTTCCTGCGATGTGTGGTTTTGAACTTCAGATTGTCTTGCGCTCCCTCAAGCAGCGGTGCAATCATTTTTGCAAAGGATTTTTTTGTGTGTTCCGGTTTGATATTAATGGGCATCATCTCTCTCAGTTCATTCATACTGTACCCGAGATTGCAAAGGGCACTTTGATTGGCGTGTACGAACTTGAGTGAATCAACATCATAAATGTAGATTTCGTTATGAGACCGATCAAGAATTTGACCAAAAGCGCTTAACTGTTTGGCCTTATGGTTGGCGGCTTCCAGGTCTCTGGCCTGCTGTCGCAATTCTTCGGTCCGGTGTTCCAGAATGCGGTTTTTCTCCAAAATTGTTTTGTTGGCATGATGTAAATCACGCGTTCGGCTCTTGACTTGTGATTCCACGATTTCGTTGGTTGCTTCCAGTTCAGCCCGTTGTCGGGCCATTGCTTTCATTTCCCGCAGACTCTGATGAATGGCAATGATCAGGAAGATATCTTCAAATACGACCCAGGCACTATGCTCAAAGATGCGCCAGGGGCTCACAGTCAGAACTCCAAAGAGGGCCTGCGGATCCCAGATTCCGAAAAGAGTGTGATCTATGACCACCACGGTTGTCGCAGAAACAAGCACACGCCAGTCTCGATAAAAGGCAAGGAATGCCAATGAACCGAAAATATGAAAGTGTGTTTCGATGCGACCGCCGCTCAGATGGATCAATAAGGAAGAGGTCAGCATCTGGCTGATCGCGATCACGTGGCGGGTCAACGTCGAGCCGGGACGTACCAGGGCGAGGTAAACTGGAAATAAGGTAATCAGTCCGCCCAGAAAAATTGCCGCCCAGACATGCAGATGTATCTCGCTGTATGCCCCGAGCCAGGTACGGGGTGACAGCCAGATCGCGACGAAGATACAGACGATCCACTGGATGACCATCAGACAGGCAAACAGCCGGTCGGTTCGCTGAAAGAGATCCGTACGGTTTTCGTGGAACAGATCATCTGCTCTTCGAGAAACTGAATGATTGTGTGATGTTGCTGCAATTATTGCTGTAGACACTTTTGATTTTCCTTACTGCAGGCATCGATTTGTCCCAGTAACGGGCAACCGAAGACGGAGGTCCGTTTTCTTTCTGCCGTCCTGTTCTCCAGGATTGCCTCAATCGCACTTCTGCCGACATTGTCTCCTGAATGACCTCGTGATCCCGTGATGCCGCCGCGAAACAGCAATGAGCCATTCGCATCGTATAACACGACATATCCTGATGTGGTTGCACGAAATTTCTTCGCTTCAAAGCCCGCTTCGTCACAAGAAACAGTGACACCCGGAATTGCTGCCGCCGAAGCCCAGAGGTCTGTTTTCTCCCACTCAGCCGAGAAGTTCGATGGTTTGTAGAACAGCACACGCGCATTAACACGGTCAGGGCAATGCCCCATAATGAGAGACAGTTCACCAATGCTGGCCCGGGTGCAGGGGCAGTGAGGGTGCGCAAACATCACGAGAGTGGGACGAATTGGATCGCGATCCAGCAGGCTGTCAGCAGGCCAGTCATCAATAGACTGAGTGACTTTTCCGGGAGTGGTCTGATACTTCCAGATAGACGACATTCCGATTCCAACCAGGCCAAGCCAGATCAGTGTCAGGAAAACAAACCACAAATTTTTCCGTTTTTGAGATCGCAATCTCTGCGCTTTGCCAGCATCTTGAATGGTGTGGGTTGAAATCGTACTTTGTGAATTCATGATATCGACCGAATCGCCTGCATGGTTTTCAGACTGCCCTTTACGACAATTTCGTTTAATGGTGCACTACACGGATGAGTTTTTTGTGGATGTGTATTCTGGATAGGGAGTACACCGTTCACTCATGTTGACCGATTTACAAACAGCTCAACCCTGAAAGGATAAGTTGCTTTTTTGAGAAATGGTGGCGATTTCATGTCAAAAAACGATAGAATGGTCCATAATTCCGAATACGGAATGAAGAGACTTTACAATCGTCAAAAATCACTAAAATGAGGGAGGAATTCCCATGAAGTCCAAATAGACCTCCTTCACTTTGCTGCAATTTCATAAGTGGAATTCAGTCTAGGTGTTCCGCTTTTTAAAAGCGCATTGATTCTGCCAGAGATGAAGTAGACAAGTTTTAATTCAACATATTTTCTCTGAGATATACTGAAGGAAGATTTACCTCCTCTGCAGAACAGCGTATCGCCTCCCAGCATCCATTGATTGATATGAGATGGTTTGATTTTACCTGGAGGGATTGACCAATAAGGGGCTAGACTCTGAGGCGGTGACCAGCACCACGGCGTCAAATCGCCTGGGATTTACGATTGCCTTGAGCAAGTTGGATCGGAATTCGGATGTCGTTCATTCTGTTTGTGAGATCCGGATCACCGCCATATCATCTGTCAGTAAACGGGGGCCGACATCCGTTCGACGTTGACGTTCATTCGTAGCAGATCTACCGGGTCACCGAATTGTGAGTAGATGGCCACATCGGCCGCGTCCCGGCCGTAAGCGATCGCCACGCGTCCCCCCTGCAGGTTGTCTTGAGTCGGATCGAACGTGTACCACCGGCCGCCGACATAAGCTTCAAACCACGCATGCAGATCCATCGGTTCCAGTGTTTCCAGGTAGCCTACGACCATGCGCGCCGGAATCGAAAGCGCGCGACAACAGGCAATGCCCAAATGGGCCATATCGCGGCAGACGGCCTGTGACCTCTCATTGACTTCGCAGGCACTGATGATCTCCTGGCCCTCTCCGGGGGCATACTTGATCGTGTTGCGAATGTACTCGACGATCGCAGTGCACTGGTCATAACCGGGCGCTTTTCCTTCGACAAGCGACGATGACAACTTAGTGAAGCGGTCTGATTCGCAATACCGGCTTGGCAAGAGAAACGGCAGCGTCTCATCAGGCAACTGTTGCACTGGGACAAAGTGAGCCCCTGGAGCTGTATCGGAGGCGTCGGCGGCTTCGATATCAAACGAAGTTTGGATGGAGAACGAACCGGCAGGGGCCACCAGCCGCTGACAAAGGTTGCCGAACGGGTCGGTGAATTCGACTGCCGGTACACTGGGTGACAACACATACTGTTCGCGGCCGACCCACTGCTGATATCCACTGCGGGGCCGCAGCATCAGCAAAAATGGGGTGGGAACCGGAATGTTGAATTCAAGAAAGCAGGAAGCATGCAGCCACATGGAAAATTGACTCCGAAAGGAAGATAAGGAAAAGCAGGCCGGTTCTCCGCTATCAGAATTCAGCGGCGAGTTATTAAATCAATACAAAGATGACATGCAATTCATGGTCTGATGCTGAGTGAACCCACAATTACTAAAATGTGTGAGTTTGGCCATCGCTCATTGCTATTTATCATCTCCCGCCAGATTCTGCATTGTTCGGAGAGGTGTCTGCCAACCCCGAGCTTTCCGGGACGCCCATTGATCTTTCAGTACCATGAATGACAGTATTCTAGATTGCCATCGACGAAATCATAGTGGCCTGTCATCGATAATTCATAGTTCAGGTCGCTTAATCAACGCTTTGCTCAAATCAAATACGGGACAGAAACAAAAAAGGACTCACGACCAATAGCCGTAAGTCCTTATGTTTCAAGGTGCCCAAGCGAGGACTCGAACCTCCGCGGGGATATTCCGCACTCGCTCCTCAACTAAGAATTGCATACTGCACTATGAAGTTCCCCAGAAATAGTGGGCGCGTGCTGGAAAGTTCATACTCTCTGGGAGGAGTTCATTATGTCCAGAAATGGTAAATTATCATCGTCCAAACCCAAGTTATCGCGTCGCGTTTATTTCGAGGAATGCAAGCAGGATGCAATGCGGCTGGTTGCTCAGGCTGGTGATTCACTCACTGAGGCTGCCCGGAGCCCGGGAGTCCACGTCAGCCAGATTCGTAAATGGAGAGAGAAATTCATGCCTCAAGACAAAGAATCACCCTCGCTGACGGAAGATAAAAAGCGGAACTGGACCGAGGTGCTGGGCAGAGAACGCCTCACAGGAGCGACCTTTGATCGGTTGACGTATCGCTGCCACATTCTGGAAACGGCAGGCGAAAGCTACTGGTTGCAAGACGCGAAACGTCGACACACAAAAACCTCAAGCAGCAAGTCAAACGA
>NZ_CALFPF010000802.1 GCF_937919775.1 uncultured Gimesia sp. | reverse complement strand
ATCACTTGACCGCCTCACTCCAGGCCATCATGAAACTTCATCGTGCTTCGAACCCGGCACCACAATGGCACCGAAATGCTGACAGCCGAGGCGACTCTGAATACTCTGAATACCCTGACCGTTCAAGCTCAATCCACGATCTTCTTAGCCTGTTGCTGCCATTCAGGCGGAATCGTCCAGCTGCTCAGGAACTGAGGGGCGACTTTGTTATTTATGGCAAGCTGCTCGGGGACAAAATTCTCAACGGGTATTGTGGCGATGTCTTCGCCATTCAATATTCTTGCAGCCAGGTGCCCGCCGCTTCTGCCGACTTCGAAGTAGTCCGCCCCTAAGCAAAAGAGCGCTCCCACCTGGACATCTTCCGGCATATTTGTGAACACCGGTATTCCACCACTGGCCGCCGTAGCAATCATGGTCTCCAAGCCAGCAGCCACAACAGTATCACCTCCGGCCCAGATTGCTTCGACGTTCCTCGCCAGGAGCGCCTTTGCAGACTCCAGGATGGCTGCAGACGAATCAACGGTAATCTCGATCAATTCAATATTGAGTTTCTTACAGATCGCTCGAGCCTGAATTGTCGAAGCTTCGGAGTTAGACTCCGCAGGATTCCACAACACTCCCACCCGTTTTAATTTGGGATTTGCACGCCGCGCCATCTCAAACAACTTATCGACAGGCTGGGGCGTTCCGTAGCCAGTCATGTAGGGCGGGTGATCCAGAGGGTCGTTGCGACTGATGCCGACTCCCGCTCCAGCAGGATCGGTCGTCAAGGTGAACATGTGCTTCTGTTTGGTGTCGAGATTGGAAGACGCCAACGACTGCAGCATCGGAGTCGACAGAGTTAAGGCCAGATCATAGCCTCGCCCGACAACATCTTTCGCAATCAGAATCGCTGTCGCTCGATCACCTTCCGCGTTGTAACGGACAATTTCTAACTTGCCACCATCTTCAAATCCTTTCTCTGCCAATCCAGCCAGCAATCCCTTCTCGCCGTTTTCCAGGACGGGAACGCTGATAAAGTTCATTATGGCTATCTTTAAAACCTGACTGCCTTGGTTTTGCGATGATCTCTCTTTACCGGGGTCGGACCAAAGCAATAATCCGGATGCCAGCAGAATCGAAATAAGGCCCAGCGCCGTATGGCGTGCGAAAGCAATAAACTTATTCACTCTGAAAGCCCTTTATTTACCTGGGGAAATGTAGTTTTGCATGCTCGCCCGAAGGCTGTTCGCGCGCCCCCGTCCTGCCTTGCCAGCGAAATAATCCGAACTGTCGTCACACGTATTGCGTCTGCAGCATGTCGGCGGCGGTTTCATCAAGCTGCTGCCGTCGTCTCAGTTCTTCGAATTTTGCCAGCAGATCCCTAGGTCTTAGTCGCTGTTTTCTGGGGCCAGAAACATCTAACACGATTTTGCCTTGATCCATCATGATGACGCGATCGCCAACCGAAACTGCTTGCTGCATTGAGTGAGTCACCATCATGGTTGTCAGGCAGTCGTGTTCAATGCTCCGTTTGGTGAGCCGAATGATTTGATCGGCACTTCTGGGATCAAGAGCAGCGGTGTGCTCATCCAGCAATAAGAGTCGTGGCCGGATCAGGGTTGCCATGAGTAAGGTTAGCGACTGTCTTTGCCCGCCAGAAAACGAACCGATCGGGTTATCCATCCGGTTTTCCAGTCCAAGCTCCATTTCGGCAACACATTTGGTTAACTCGTCCTGAGTTGTTGAATTCAGCGCCAGCCCCAATCCTCGCGCCTGGCCACGCCGGGAGGCTAGCGCCAGGTTTTCGAAGAGCGTCATTGATGGTGCGGTACCGCTAAAGGGATCCTGGAAAACGCGTCCGAGCAATTTTGCTCGACGGTATTCCGGCCATTTTGAAACATCGACACCATCGATGCGAATGCTTCCCTCGTCGAGCAGAAACCCGCCAGCGACCGCATTGAGTAGTGTTGATTTTCCGGAACCGTTCGTCCCAATCACACAGACCCAGGAGCCCCTTTCAATTTTTAAATCAACTCCCCGCAATGCATGCACAGCATTGGGCGTTCCGGGGAAAAACGTCTTGTGGGCGTTAGTAACTTCAAGCACGGATCTTTCCTCGTAGCCAACTGGCTCCCTGGGAAAATATTTTTGGAAACACAAGCGCCGCGAACACAAAAACAGCGGTAATAAGTTTGAGATCGTTAGGGTTTAACCCCCATCTTAGTGCGATAGCGATCATAAGCCTGAACAGCACACTGCCCATAAAGGCACCGACAATCAGGTAACCAATCTTCCTTGTGCCAACGAGGGATTCGCCCAGAATCACGCTCGCCACACCCAACACCAGCATTCCCACCCCCATCTGAGCATCGGCGTACCCCTGATATTGAGCAAGCAGAGCGCCGGACAATCCAATCAGAGCATTCGCCAGAAACAAAGAAAGCACCGTCATGCGATTGATATTGACTCCCAGCGATTCGGTCATTCGACTGTTGTCCCCGGTGGCCAGCATGGCAAGCCCCAGGTTCGTACGGAAAAAAATGAAGAGCAGGCATCCGATCAGTATTGTCAGCAGGAAAAGAAGCAACAATGCGGTTACGTCTCGCGAGGGAACTTCCCAGTGAAATATTTTAAGATGATCACCTTCGCCGAAGAGCCCCTGGGAAATACGATGGACGTAAGTCATCAGAGTTGGCTTGGACTGCAGCGGTAAAGTGCTTTTCCCCATCACCCGCAGGTTGACGGAATATAACGCGGTCATCACCAGGATGCCTGAGAGTAAGCGATTGATCTTAAATCGTGTGTGCAGCGTGGCCGTGACTGTCCCCGCCACGCCGGCGGCCAAGGCCCCCATGAGTGTCGCACGCAACGGCTCAAACTCAGCGAAAACAAGTGTCGCCATCACTGCGCCGCCCAGCGTGAATGCGCCGTCCACCGTCAGATCTTCAAACTTCACAACCCGGAAACTAATCAGGATGCCAAACGCCAGAAGCGAGAGGATTAATCCTGTTGCAAGAGAACCCACAAGCAGAGTCATTGAGGGAGCCCTCCAGACGGTGATGTATTTAAAGGCGCTACCCAGACCGCACAGCTATTGAACTCAGTTTCCCCCGCTCCATAATTAGGCCTGGAGTCGCACAGGAGGTGAACCACATCTTTTAGTGATTCCGAGTTGAACAAATCGGTAACCGACTCATTCAGATCGAGTGCCGTTCTTTTCAAAGGCCGGAAGGGAAATACAGCGGCATGAAAATGCCCCAGCCAATTCTCTTCGGACAAAGGACGCAGGAAGGACGTAAGCGAGGGTTCCGTTTTCACATGAGCAGCCGACACTAACACACCGCCTGCAAGCACCATCGAATGCAAATGGATTTGCTCGCCACCAAAGGATAGCCAGTCCCGAATTGAGGGAAACTCGAATCGATCAATGGGTTGTGCGTCTGTTTGTGCTCTGCTTTGAACCGGAGACTGGGTGAGTTGAGTCCCAACCACACCGGCACACTCACCAAGCACAACCACGGCCGCCGCCGACAACCCTTTGATTCCTGCAGCCAGATTTACAATACGGGATAAGGTGAGCGGACTTTCCGACGGCCTTCGGTTGAATCGCACGACATACGAAAAATCGCCGCACAGTCGCAGTCCATACATTAGCTCAACGGCAGGCACATACTCTTCCTGAGCGATGGCAAAATCAGGCAAAAGACCATACTCTCGCGGTGACTGTGCAACCGCACCACCAACCGCAAGAATCTCACCCATCAAATCTTGTGAGCTGTGAGAACCTGCCGCCAAAGTTCCAAGTCCCAGCCCGAGACTATTCGTCGGAAAGTTAAGTCGATGCCCATCTGTGGCCAAAAGAACACTTCGCTGAATTCGCGATGGGTTACCGTAGAGTTCGAGCGACATCGCCTTGGGCGAGCTTGAGCCAAGTGTCTGGATTGTAACTTCAATGCCGTCATCAGTTGTGAGTTCCTGAGATTCCCCGGCATCACTGAAGGCGGACGAATACTTCGCTATCAAAGAATCAGCGTCACACTGCAAGTGATCCAACAACTTTGTCTGTCGCAGAACCATCTCGACATGCGAATTTAAGTCGTAGATCCCCAAAAGCCCGTTCAGTTCGACAAGCCGCTTTTTTGAGGCAATCAATACGCCAATGCCAGCAGAACTGATATAGCTTACGTGAGTGAAGCGCACAATCACTCGAATATACCCCGTCGCAATGGCTTCGTCGATCGCTTCACGAAAGTCCTGCGATGAATCGTTATCCAAGTCACCAGAGAGATGCAGAAGGAGCAACTCCCCTTGTGACGTTTGCTTGATATCAAGTTTCATAACATCGCAACTTCGAAACGACCATGGCAGCATTTTTCAGGCATATGGTGGCGCAGCAATGTATCAAGTGTGGTAAAAAAACACCCAACCTCAAACTTCTACTGCTGAACAAACCGGTTCATGCGGTAATGTTGCATATCCACCGCTGAATTTCACCTGCCGGGCCTAGAAATTCATTGATTTTCGGCGACAACACGGATGACTGCCGCCCCGGCCTGTGAGCAATTGTTTCGCCACTCATTTTCGGTTGAGATGTCCTTCCTGCCCAGACGAACAGGTGTGATCTCCAGCCCAGACAGAAAAACTTCCGTTGTGATCTCGTGGCGCATCGACCAGCCGATGAGAGTAAATATCAATCATACAAACCAGTTACAGAAAGCCTTCTGCGGTCGAGATATATGTCAGATCAAAAAACAGCTTATAACCGGGGCCATCCGTCGTAATATTCCGATCCGGAATGTTATCCGCGATCGGTAGAGAGTGATTCGAATTCGTTGCGTTTACTCGAAAGTTCTTTGTCGTCGATGACACGATGCCTTCCGAATTCATCAGTCTGGCAACTGTGTTCTCACAAACCAGACAACCCCGATTCAGCAGTCCACGGTGCATCCGCGGAGGGTGCGATCCCGTTTTGCGGAGGGCTTTTCGGTGACTGGGGGAGCCCTTGATCCTACGTTCCGCACATCTCGAAGGTAATATCACGGAATTTCCGCTGGCGTTCAGGGATGATATTCGTTGGCGGGGATG
>NZ_CALFPF010000801.1 GCF_937919775.1 uncultured Gimesia sp. | reverse complement strand
TCGATCTGTCGGAACTGTCTTTCAGTGACCTGGGAGGTGAAATCCGAGGTACTTCTCTATTTAGCATCATTACTAATCTTCTGGTAAAATGCAGATCAGGACATCAGCAAAGATCAAATATCATCTGATCGAGTCTCGAGCGCACTGAGAGCGGGTTTACTGACAGATGTCCTGGCGCGTGACAAATGGTCCGGTTTAAGGTGCAGTATATTCGATATTACCGCAACGTCAACGGTTCACTTCCGCTGTCCCTGTGACCACCGTTGGCAGGCAACAATTTGGATCTATGACAGGCTCCAGCGTCTCATTGAAGAAACTTAAACTAATTCACGGATAGGGTGCCGATTCTCATCGATGAGATAGCGCGGGCGGCCCGACAAGTCCGTAATCTGCGCCGTTTGTGTATCAATGCCGAGGTTATTGAAGAGTGTCGCAAAGATTTCCTGAACGTGAACCGGACGATCCAGGGGAACGCCACCAATACGATCTGTCTGCCCCACAATGCGGCCCCCCTGAATTCCGCCCCCTGCCAGCAGAACCGATTGCGTTCCCGGCCAGTGATCACGGCCTCCCTTGGCATTGATGCGCGGAGTCCGGCCAAATTCTCCCCACACGATTACGGTCGTCTGTTCCAAGAGCCCCCGTTCCTCCAGATCCTGCAGAAAGACCGCCAGAGCCTGGTCGAATACAGGTAAATACTTTTTAGACAGATATTCAATGCTGCCTTCCCGATTGGCGTGCCAGTCCCAGGCGCCAAAGGCCACCGTCACACAACGCACGCCCGCTTCTACCAGACGCCGTGCCAGCAATAAATGCTGTGGACTTTGTGGAGCGCCACCAAAACTGGGATCGGTTTTCTGTAGTTTGCCATAACGATCGCGGACCGAGACTGGCTCTTTTTCCAGATCCATGGCCTCTGCGAAACGGCCTGAAGTCAGCATTTGAAACGCCTGTTGTTGTAAATTATCGATACCGTCAACTTCAAACTTCTGCT
Organism: uncultured Gimesia sp.; assembly: GCF_937919775.1. Taxonomy (GTDB): domain Bacteria; phylum Planctomycetota; class Planctomycetia; order Planctomycetales; family Planctomycetaceae; genus Gimesia. The sequence goes on along the minus strand of NZ_CALFPF010000801.1, from coordinate 2,486 downwards.
GACTGCCTTTGAATGATTCCAGCAATGCCCTGCGCTCATTGAGTCGTGTTACATCAATCCCGTTTAAAACCAGATCCGATTTCACTTCGCCTTCCAGCGTAAAGGGAATGTGGTTAAATCCGGTGAATCCGGGCCACGAAGGATTGCCCTGCAGATGACTTCCGTTGTTGTTGTAAGGGCTGTAGCTCATCCTGGGAGCCGCATCAACATAGGGAATCATCCCTGCGTTTCCCGGGCCCAACAGTTGAGAAACAATCGAGCCTAATGCCGGCCAGCCTCCTGCCGGTTCACCGTCTTCGGTTCGTCCCCCGGCTCGACCCGTATAACATTGAAACGATTCATGCCGATTCTCCATGCCGACCAGCGTGCGTACGACGGAGAATTTGTCTGCGATCGCTGATAACTGCGGAAGCAACTCACAGTACTGGATGCCCGGAACTTTTGACTGTGTTGCTGTGAAAGAGCCGCGAATCTCGCCGGGTGCGTCTGGCTTGGGATCGAACGTTTCGAATTGTGTCGGCCCCCCCGGCAGATAGATCATGACGACCGACTGCTGACTCGTTTTTTTTGCCACGCCGGCGTCTAACCCGCTCAGATACGGCAGGGATAACCCTCCCGTAATACCCAACAAGCCAATTTTCAGAAAGTGACGCCGCGAAAGATCTGCAGAGAACAGGCACTGACTCATAAAAACCCTCCTATGTGATCTGTAGAAACTATCAGACCTTGGCGACTTTCTCAACCCCTTTTCGCGATTCAGGCGAACGGTCGCAGATTCTTTCAGAAGATGCGGTATCCTGTACTTCAATCCAAACATCGGCAGACGCTTTTGTGAACATGATATTCCGATAATTTGCAGAGGATTCACTTACCATGAGTTTTCATTTCGTGATGTAGATCGTAGAATTTTTGAACATTCAAAAATAACCTCAGTGACATCAAATTAAATCTCAGGATTAGATTTAATGATACATGAAGCGTATGTGGAACGGCTTGTTAATTTGCTGGCCCCTGATGCGAACATTCTCTTCAACATGACCTTTGAAGAGGCAACAGAACGAGTCGGCAGCGGTTCGCCGGAACGTGTCAGGGAAATTGACGGTCAGTTTGCGCTCGTGCATAAAGCAGGCACTCGCATTCGGATGGCCCGCTCCATCGGACGGCCGATGAGATTCTTTCTGGCCAAGCGCGCGGAAGGCCCCTGCCTGGTAATTGCAGAACGAATGGATGAAATCTATGAGTTCCTCAAAACCGAAGGGCTCGACGGGCAATTCCATCCCTCTTATACAAGAATGGTTCCCGCTCACTACATTCTGGAACTGCAATTAATCGGCTGCCCCGACCCCAATCCCCAAACAACGCGTTTCTTTACGCCCGTTCGAAATCGTCTCTCACATCAACTGGATGAAATCGGAGAACAGTATATCGGCGCTGTTTCCCTGGAAATAAACAAGTGGCTGAATACCATTCCGCCGCAGGAACCGATTGGTGTACTTTTTTCCGGAGGCATCGACAGCGGGGCTCTGTTCCTGCTGGTTTACCACGCGCTGATCACACGCAATGAATCTCCTTCGCGCCTGAAAGCGTTTTCGCTTTCAATTGACGGTGAAGGTAGTGATTGTCAGCAGGCACATCAGTTTTTAGAACAGATGAATCTCAGCTTCTTCCTGGAGGTGCTGGAAGTCCCGCAAAGCAGTCTGGACTTTGAAGAAACGATCAAAATCCTGGAGGATTATAAACAGCTTGACGTGCAGGCAGCGACAATGACGTATGCCTTGTGCAAGAAGATTCGCAAGCTCTATCCGCGCTGGAAATATTTGATTGACGGCGATGGCGGGGATGAAAATCTGAAGGATTATCCGATTGAAGCGAATCCCGAGCTGACCATTCGCAGCGTGCTCAATAATCTGATGCTGTATCAGGAAGGCTGGGGAGTGGAAGCGGTTAAGCATTCTCTCACCTATTCCGGCGGTCAAAGCCGCGGGCATGTCAGAACCTATGCGCCGGCCCGCAGTCTCGGTTTCCAGGGCTTCAGCCCTTATGCCTTGCCGAACGTCATCGACGTGGCAGAAGGCATTCCCTACATCGAACTGACAGACTGGAATCCCAGAAAGCTTTATGCTCTGAAAGGGGACATCGTGTGCAGAGGGATCAAACGGCTGACAGGACTTTCCATGCCCGTCTATCCGAAACGCCGGTTCCAGGAAGGAACACTCAATCAGGAATCCTTCGACTCCGTTTTCTCTGACTCTGAAAGCGTGTATCGACAGACGCTGTTAGCGCTTTATGAATGAGAAATCGGTTTTGCCAGGCTTTTTGAATAACGGATCAAGGTTGTCTCATTCCATCTGATTCAAACTGACGGACTCCATGCATCTCCCGCATCCCCCAATTACTGACCAGCAGATCCTGGCAGCACGGCCGTCTAAAAACCCGATTTCCCCTCAGACTCCCTATGCTTTTTTAAATGAACTCGAGTATGCCGC
>NZ_CALFPF010000800.1 GCF_937919775.1 uncultured Gimesia sp. | reverse complement strand
ATCGTCGCATTGTCACACGCTGGGAATATCACGATTACCTCTACGAAAGCTTTGTTATTCTTGGTTGTTTATTTACACTATTAAAACGGTTTTGAGATGTCCTCTAGTACAAGAACCATTCCTGTCTTTAGCAGGATCATTAGCATTCGCTCTGACTATCTCGCGATTCTCACTACGCAGCTCTACGAGCATTGGTAATCGATCTTCTAGGTTTGCCATTTCCTACTCTCAAATCATGTTCAAGTAGATTAAAAAAGAGTCATTTCTGATCAACGTAAAGCGCGTAGATGTGTGCGCTGCTGTCGTTGGCGAGGGTGACGCGAATGGAGAATGGTTCGGCGGTCGCAATGTCGGGACTGTTTGTGGCGGGCCAGATGATTGGCTGGCGCGTGCCGTTCCGATTGAGTCTGGCAGCGTTTTTGCCGGAATAGCCGGCGATGGGTTTGCCCCGTTCGTCAATCAGCTCAACGAGTGGCGGGGTTCCGACGTGGGCCTGGTCAATATTGGCAATCAGGCGGACGCCGTTCTGCTGTGGGTGAATGGTCGTCGTGTCAAATACCGCAGCGGCACTTTCGTCGATTCGCGACAGATAACCGAAGCCGTCACGTCGCATCGTCACCACTCCCACGCCGCCACGTGGCGGGAACTTCGGGGCCACTGTCAGATCCCAGGCGCCGTAGTAAAGATAGGTCTCGTCGCCGACATGGGCAAAGCCCTGCCCCTGAAGCAGTCCGCCTACGTCCCACTCGCCCGCTTGACCGGCTTTGATGAGCACGTAGTCGCGGATCGGTTCGCGGAAGTGAATGCCATCGTTGCTGATATTGAGACCCAGATCGATGATACGATCTTTCCACTCGGGGGCGCCCCGCCAGATCCCGTAGACGCCGAGCAGCACATTGTTGCGATGCCACACCGACGAAGGCAAATGCGCTTCTTCATCCTCGGAGGGCTTGCCGGGAATGCCGATCGCGGTGCCGCGCATGAAACCGAACGCGGGCGCTTCCTGCCAGTCAATCAGATCCGGCGAGCGGTACGTTGTCATCACCCGCCCTGTCACTTTGCCGTCAGCCTGATACACCCAGGGAGTAATCTGTTGACCGGTGAGGTGGTACATACCCTTCCAGCGAAACAGCCCGCCCTGCTCGAAATGCACCGGCGGCAGCGTGCGGTATTCATCTTTGATCTGGCCGTTCTCGAACTCCATCTTCGTGGCTGCCCGCCAGCGCAGTCCATCTGCGCTGAAGAAAGCGACCGATGTCGCAACGTTTTGTTTGCGCTCGGCCAGACGGGTCTGCACATTCATCATCATCTTGAAGCGGCGCGTGGGATCGGGCTCGTCCGCTTCGTGGAGCACAATCATGTGGATGGTGCAGGCTTCCGGCGGGTCGACAGCGACCAGATTGTTGTTGGTGTTACCTCGATATTCGACCAGCCCGAGATTCGGTTTGGTCCAGTGAATGCCATCGTCACTCTCCGCATAGGCGACGCGCAGACCCGCGTACGCCCGCTTGAATACGGCATCGTCCAAAGCGACGTACCAGAGTTTATATTTCCCCTCGTGTTTTATCATCGAACCGTAGAACTGAACGCCCCCTTCATCGCAGGCTCCCTTTTCACCGATCGGGATCAGCGGATTGTCCGGATGCTTCTTCGGTGGTGTCATCGTCAGCTTGAGGTTCGATTTCCACGGAATGCTCTGGTCGTCAAAAGCGAACAGGCTGACGTCGTATTCCGTCAATTCTTCCGCTTGAACCGAGACAGGCAGAACAAGTAAGATCGCAATCAGTAGCAGGCGAATCATGGGGGGCTCCTGGCTTAAAGCGAATCGCACTACCGTTTCAGGCTGTGACGATGGGCGTGGTTTTGAAATCAGTGTAGCGGTTTCCGCAGTGCGAATGCAATGAAATCGTTGTGTGTAATCTCCTATGTGGTTTGGTTCAATAAAGATTACATCGCATGCAGCAAACTGACATTTCTATTTTCCTCCACTTTTCCTTCGCTGATTTATCCGACCGTGACTATAATGAAAGTCGCTGTTCAGGAATGACTGTTTACTCGATCAACCACTGTTTACTCAATCAACCAATGAGGAGAATGCAAATGAGAGGCCTTGGACTGAAAGTATTAACTGCCGCAGTGGCGCTGGCAATCAGCCCCCTGCTCCTGTCCGCTGCGGAACCGGGTTCAGGAGTGAGTGACGCAATCCAGCTGGATCCCATCGTTCGCGCAGGGACGGCTCATCTGAATTACGACGACGCGACCCGGGCGCGTTACCACTTCCACAACGGTCACTGGATGTTTGAAACCGAAGCAGGTCAGTGGCTGATCCATCAGAACGGCGCCTGGAAAACATCCAAACCATTAAGTGAAATTACCCCAACCTTACAAATGAGTTCCTACACAACACAGGTTCCCGCTGAACCTGGGCTGGAGCCTGTTCCGGAGAATCCGCCTGCGATTCAGTCTCTTCCTAACGGCAGCGTCATCTTCACACCTCCTCCAGGCGGCAACCCGCTCGGCCCCTATTTCGATCAGTTCATCCCCAGCTACGCCAGCACGGGTCGCGGCTCTTACGGCGGCTATTATAGCTCGTTCCGCCGCTGGTAAAGACGCCAACAGGTTACCGCATTAGCGGCCTTGAAGTTTTATCACGGAGAGCACAGATAGTAACCGGTGTCAGGTCCAGTTCCTTTTGGGCCTGGCACTTTTCTGATAACTGCGAGATGACTTCCCCTCCAGGCAGATCTCATACAGCATGTTCATCGATCGTAGTTGCAAGGCGATGGGATTATCCGCGTATTTGGTTGCAGCAGCTACGATGGCATCGGCGGCAAGCTGTTCCGCATCCGTCAGAATCACACGTGCTCGTTTTTCGCGTTCTGCGGCTGCTTCACGCGCAATCGCGTCCTTGATTTCCACGGAAATCACGGTCACTCCCCATTTGGAAACAAATCCGTCAATGTGCGCCTTCAGCCGCGCTCCGATTTTGTCACGTTCAGCGAGGAGCTCGTCCAGTTCTGATTTACCTGCCATGTCCCGGATCGCAGCCAGAAGGCCGCATCATCCGGCATGGAAGGTTAAAGAGTCTCTGTTTGCGAAACAGTCCAGAGGCGTTTTGGATTATTTCTTGATGACCACCCATATCCCATGGACGAGCCCTGGTATGTATCCGCATAAGGTCAATCCAATATTCAGCCAGAAGTGCATGGTCATGCCCACCTGGAGAAAAACCGCGACGGGGGGCATCAGGATGGCGATGATGATCCGTACTGCCAGGGGAATGGAAGAAGCTGCTGGAGTACTCGACATGGAACTGGACCTTAAATAATAAGTTGTCAGAATTCAGAGGGTGTCTCTCATTCATATTACGTTGATGGATCTGCCAGGAATTTCCTGCGATTCTTCGAGCTACTTTTTCTTTGTCTCGCGAAACTGGGGGGCGTGGGCCAATGTAAACAGGACCACTTCTTCGCCGGTGATCACGCTGATGTCATGATGCAGGCTGATCACCTTCTCGCCCGTCGTCGAGAAGACCAGTGTTTCCAGTTGTGGCCGCGCAATTTCTATCAGTTGCGTCCGGACTTGTTTCAACAGATCGCGTCCCTTTTCTGACGAGAGCGCTTCGACAAGATGTTTTTCCGCAGCCGTCAGCACTCCCTGCAGACGAACCACCAGCAAATCTTCGATCAAATGGGCTTGAATATTTTTAGGCCCCCGTCCCATGTATTCCTGTTCGAAGTGTGAAATGCCTTCGCAGATGGCAGCTTCGATTTCCCTCAGAGACTTCATGAAAGCTTCCTTTAGTGCACCCGAGATCTGACGAAAAGATCAGGTACACCAGTTACGATTGCGCGTATGAGTAATATTACTGAATCACCGTGTTAAATAGTCGTATAGTTTAACAGGACGGCATAGCTCCCACCCAATGTTACCCGCGTCCACCAACAAATACTATCGGGCTTCGTTCTATTTATCACATGGGGGATTCCACCATGTCCCACGAGACATGGTCGAAATTTATGCGTTCAGAATGGCAAATGAAAGCCCCATTTCGTTTGTGATGAAACCATACAGGTATTTCTCGCGGTCAGGTTCCCGGGGCGCAGTTCTCTCGAATCTGGTCTTAATATGAGGCCGATCAGTGATAATTCCATTGCGGCTGACTTGACATTTTGGAGAAAGAAGGTAGGGTATATGTAGCTGTGGAAAGTTATCTGAAAAATTAACTCCTCACAACTTCGGATGAGTAGATCAATCACGGCTCAAGTTACTTGGGAAGTGAGTTTTATATTAAGCCGACATGACAGAGCACACTCGCGTGTTCTATCATGTCGGCTTTTTTTTGGCACATGGTGACTCGTTTTGCAGGATGTTTTTTCCGATTTTTGTGATGACAGCACGTCAGAGTCATCAGAAACAAGCCAGGTCAAATAGTAGAAAACAACCAGAACTGACAAAACATTTGTCATCGGGCGACTAAGTAAATGGCACCCCGACAGGATCGGGTGGCAAGTTAAAGAGTAAACCGATGTGGCAGGACAGCTTTATGCGTTCCGCCACATCGGTTTTTTGCTTGTGATACAAACACGATTGGCTATGAGAGGAATCCACTCAGATGAGTGTTCAAGATACAAAAGTGGCACAAGAGATCGCAAAAATCGTCCGCGATTATCAGACACAGAGTACCGGACATGCACCGACGGCCGTGAGTGTCGTGATGGGCGAGGACACACTTGTGATCACGGTCCACGGTGCATTGACACCTGCAGAACAGACGTTAGTCAAAACTCCAGCGGGCGCAGCTCAGGTACAGGAATTTCATCGTCAATTATTTGCCACTTCTTCTGAACCACTCAGGCAGGAGATTAAACGAATCACAGGGCGGAACGTGAAGGAAGCCATCGCGGAAGTCGAACCGGCAACAGGAGCTATCGTACATGCTTTTACATCGGGCACCATGGTTCAGGTTTTTCTGCTGACATCGGATCAAGACGCGAAGGATTTAACTGCCATTTGATTGATAACCACGCGGTGAAAGGACTTCGAGCTATGTTTGTTGTCTCACGAGAACGTATCCAATCGACGTTCATTGAAAAATTGGTGAATTGATGAGCCTGAACTCAAAGCGACAAGACATCCTGAAAAGTGATGAGACTTCGCCAAAGACATCTGGCTCATTGAGGTTAAAAAGTAATGAAAAGACAAAACAGATACGCGGCTGCTTGAAGCCTGGCAACAGGCAAAGCCAATGTGTCGGAATGAGATGCGTCAGGAATTCCGATGCCTGCTCAACAGCCGGTTTAACAATAGCCTCTTGACAGGAAAGGAGATCTGATGAATTTTGGAAGTATTATCAGTTGGATTCTCTGTGGTTTGATTGTCGGTTTGATCTCGCGGTTCCTGGTCCCAGGACGGCAGAGCATGAGCATACCGATGACGATCTTACTGGGTATTGGGGGCGCTCTGTTAGGGGGATTCCTCTATTCCCAATTCAGAGGCGTGTCGGTCGATCCATTTTCCCTGGCCAGACACAACTGGTACGGCTGGATCGTCTCAATTATGGGAGGGATGCTGGTGGTGTGGATCTACCCTTTTGTCTTTCCCAGGAAATGGTGGCAGTGACCATTCACTCGAAGCAATGCGAAGCGTCGTTGGGGACTTCGACTTGCCGTAGTTTTCTGCCCCACAAGAAGAAGCGTTTTAAACAAGAAGTGTTTCAGGATCCCGTTATGATCGGAATCGTTTTTCACAAATATCGGAATCCTCCATCAAAGATCAGTAAAACAAAAGGAAATAATATAATGTCTCGAAACCATTTTACTCTCGGAATTCTGGCTGTTGCATTTACATTGCTCCTGGTTGCCTCAGATGCAGACGCCAGACTCTTTCGGAATCAAAACAGAAACGATGGCTGTTGCCAGAACAGTTGCAACTCAGGTTACCGTTTCGGTCAGCATTACCACAGTCGCCACAACCGAGGTAACTGCTGTGCTCAGCAGGCAAGCTGCGCTCCCGCAACCGCCTGCTGCAACGTAGCACAAAACCAGGAAACTTCCGACACGGTCATGCAACAGGCACCGGCCCCTGCGCCCGCCCCTGCCCCAGTTCCCGTTCAGGAACCGGAAACACCTAAGTCGAATGACTGATTTGATTCAACATCCATCTTAAAACGGACCGCCTGCGGGCGGTCCCTGAAAGGCAGCTCCGATGCGCACCATTTTATTTTTAACAATCGCCGCAACGTTAATCGGCGTGACAGATTACGTCAAAGGCAAGGACAAAGTCGCTCCTGAATGTATCACAGTCTTGAATGACGAGCCGGTATCAAACGATGCCAAAACATTAACTCTGAATCCCGAGACGCAACCAGCGGCAGAAACCGGGGTAGACACAAAAGACATTCAACCAGTCGCTGAAAAGCAATCCGCCGACGAACAGGCGATTCGTCATGCGGACGCGTTGTTCGTCAAAGCCTATGATCAAGGCGATGCGAAATCCATTGCCGCTCTCTTTACTGACGAAGCCGAATACGTGGACGAGAGAGGCAACGTATTTCAAGGTCGGGCAGCGATTGAAAAATCAATGACGGCATTTTTCGCCGAGAACCCCGGCTGCAAACTGGAACAGACGATTGATACCATTCGATTCATCAACCCCGGCATTGCAGTCGAAGACGGGCATTCAACAATTTCCTATCCGGAGAGTCCCGATGCGATCAGCAGTCGCTACACCACAGTGTATGTGAAAAATGACGAAAAATGGCTTGCAGCCAGCATACGCGACCATGCCCCCCGAGATCGAAAAGAGCATCGATCACAACTGAAACAGCTCGACTGGCTACAGGGTAACTGGGTGGATGAAGGAGACGACTCGATCATCAACTTCACGTGTCAGGTTGTCGATAACGGCAACTTTTTGATTCGAGATTTTACTATTCTGATCGGAGGGAAAGAAGTGATGAATGGCACGCAGCGCATCGGCTGGGATCCCCAGACGGGCAAGCTTCGTACCTGGATCTTTGATTCAGAAGGTTCGTATGGCGAAGGTCTCTGGCATCAAAATGGCGATCAGTGGATTTTGAAGTGTACCGGGGTCATGCCTGACGGTCAGTCTGCTTCCAGCACCAGCATTTACACAATCATCAATGCTCACACAATGACCTGGCAGACTGTGGATCATGAAATTGCAGGAGTACGACAACCCGACAGCAAAGTCTACACAATCGTGCGTCAGGCTCCGACACCGACTGAGCAAATCGCAACCGAAAAATAATCAATTTTTTTGATCAAAATCAAACACATGCGGGCAACACCAGAGTGTGCCCCGCTCGCAACTATCTTATGAGGAAATACTGTTATGAAATGGATCTCCTGGAAATCCGCTCTCTTGAGCGGTATAGGACTTACTCTCAGCCTGGCCCTGATGGTCACATTCAAACCAGCCAGCGCGGAGGAACGCGCTCCCTTTGATTCGCAGCTAACCTCGAATCAGGATCAAAGCAATCTACTGGCGCAAGGCGGCAAGCGGGAAAAATCGTCCGACTCTGAAAATCGTTCTGGTGGCAAGTCGCAATCACCCGGCTCCGGAAATCGTTCTGCTGACAAGTCGCAATCACCCGGCTCCGGAAATCGTTCTGCCGACAAGTCGCAATCACCCGGCTCCGGAAATCGTTCTGCCGGCAAGTCGCAATCACCCGGCTCCGGAAATCGTTCTGCCGGCAAGTCGCAATCACCCGGATCTGGAAATCGTTCTGCCGGCAAGTCACAATCACCCGGATCTGGAAATCGTTCTACCGGGAATCGACAAGGGGGAATTCATGCCCCTGCACATGCCCCAGCGCATCAGTCTGGCAGTAGTGGAAGACAACAGCCGACGATCAGTCGCTCGCCATCGTTCAGCCGTCCGAATATCAGCCAACGTCCCGACGTTAGCCGCCAGCCAAGAGGCAATGCTGGCCCTTCGATTAATACTCGTTCCGGCAATAACATCACTCGTTCCGGAAGTAACCTGCGAAGCGGTACTCAGCAGAATTTGAATTTCTCGCAGAGTGGTATCAACAGAATACAGAGCGGGGGTTCGGGATTAATCAGCAATGCCCAGCGTGGCGCATGGTCACATCCGGGCTATCGCAGTTCGCAACTCTCCACTCGCCAGTATTCAGGTAATTCGTTCAACTATGGAACCAGAAACTTCAGCCTCGGTCAGAACAATTACCGACCTGCCTATTACCGTCACTCGGGTTATCATGGTTACTGGAACAACAATCGAGGTTTCGGCACCGGCTACTACGGTTACGGCTCCGGTTATGGTTACGGATCCGGTTATGGCTACGGCAATTATTATGGATACCGACCGCTTGGTTGGGGCCTGGGTGCCTGGGGACTCGGTTCCTTACTCTACAGCAGTGGTTACCTGGGATACTCAAATCCGTATTATGTCAACAGCGGCACAACGATCTATAATTACTCGCAGCCGATTCCCGTTTCATCAGTTCTTGTCGATAACGATGTGGATTCGACGGATGAGGTGATGAACAATGCGGTCGCTGCGTTTCAACAGCAAGATTACAATGCAGCGCTCGACATCATTAATAAAGGGATCGCTCAATATCCGGATGATGCCGTCTTTCACGAATTTCGAGCTTTGGTACTGTTCGCCAGAGGTGATTACCAGCAGGCAGCCGCAACGATTCATTCGGTACTCGCCGTGGGACCAGGCTGGGACTGGACGACGTTGAGCAGCTTTTACTTAGACGTCGATACTTATACCGCGCAACTTCGCGCCCTGGAGGCCGCTCCGCAAGATGCTGCAACCAGATTTCTACTGGCTTATCAATATCTCTGTTGCGGACACACCGAGGCAGCCGCGGATCAGTTGCAGAAAGTGGTACAGTTGAAACCCAACGATCGCGTTGCGATCGACATGTTGAAAATGCTGGCGCCGTCGCAACCCGGCTCGCAAACAACACCGGCTCCCCAACCCTCTCCCTCAGCGAACCAGGCTTCGGTAAAGCCGATCAACCCGGCGATGCTGGTGGGAACCTGGCAGGCGATTCGTCCTGATGGTGCGCAGTTTGATTTGACCCTGACAAATCAGGATAAATTCAGCTGGAGCTTTACTCCCAAAAACCAGCCGGCACAAAAATTCGACGGAACCTACACCGTTGAGAAAAACGTGCTCGCTCTGGAAGGCGAAAAAATCGGTTCGCTGATTGGTGAAGTGACTCCCGGCAGTGGAAAAAACTTTAACTTTAAGGTGCTCGGCGCCCCCAGTGATGACCCGGGCCTCGAATTTAAACAATAAGCGGAGTGGAACGATCGATTGAGTTAAAAAAATGCGGATATCAGAAAACTGAGTATGTGTAGTCATACCACAGTTTCTGAGCTGCCCACTGATGGTTGACGAACGTGTCCGGGTGTCTGTCATTGACAGGCATCCGGTTCTCTGCCGTAAAAAGGATTGTTTTCTACACCTCTGTATTTCAATGTAATCGCTGAAATTTTGCTTGATCTTTGCCTTTATTTCGGGTTTGATTTAGAAACAACTTGCTTTTGAATTTTCTTTTATAGGAGCGCAACAATGCTGGGAACGATCTTAATCATTATTTTAATCCTGATGTTACTAGGCGTGATGCCCACATGGGGACACAGCCGCAATTGGGGTTATGGTCCCAGCGGCGGACTCGGGCTGATCTTAATCATCCTCATCATTCTGGTGCTGTTAGGACGCCTTTGAGATAAAAACCGTCAGGGTGACTTATCGGGCTGGGTGGAATTCTCGACGGCGGTAACGAGAGCTCCGAGTTCTGGTTTCAGATCTTGCATCTTCGGATCATCCAGGAGTGAATGTAAAGTATTCAATATATTTGAGCGGTTACCCTCGGAGAGTTCCGGAAGTATTTCTGGAAGAGTGTTCTGTAAATACCCCACCATTCTCTTGAGATCTG
>NZ_CALFPF010000799.1 GCF_937919775.1 uncultured Gimesia sp. | reverse complement strand
GGTCCTGTCGGCCGGATTCGTAATAGAAATCAAATCCGCGTTTCACTTCATCATACCATGCCTGCTTTGGAAAACTCATTGCCAACGGCACGGCGTGGCACGCCCCACAGAAAGTCTGAATCTGAAGCGTTAATTCCGCATCGTCTTCCGCAGTCAGCGGACTGGTATTGTCGCCTGAAACGGAATGACTGTCGATAGCTGGTTTTCCCGGCTCATTCTTTTCGCCACAGCCGAATAGCAATAGTACCGTGATTATGGTCCAGGTACCTCGAAGACAAGTAGAACCTCGGTTGTCGATTGATCCTAAGTTTTCCATTTCATGGTGCCTTGCAGTCATCCCTGGAGGGAAAACGCGATGTTCGTGTCTCGGATAGTTTTAAGCGAACAAAGGACTGATTGCCAATTCAAGATGTGATCTTCGGGCCCAACACAAAACACTATTCGATGTTTGACTGAACTTTCATTCTGTACTGGGCAGCCATTTCTGTGAAGGCGGGATCGAGTGTAGCGCGTTGTTCGTAGTAATCGGCGAGTAGTGTCAGGACACGTTGATTTCCTGGATCAATCTCAAGGGCCGCCAGTAACCGGATTACACCTTCCTCAGGTTCAGCATAGTTCAACATAATCGAACCCATGCTGACAAGTGAGTCCAGATCTCGGGGGTTCTGTTGTATTCGACTTCGATAGGTATTCAGCTCTTTTTGAGCCCGTCGCGCGTTCTGACTAAACAAAAAGTGTGGTTTAGCATCATCATCGCGACCCGACGCCTGAATAGACTGTGCCAGTACGTAGTGAATCTCATCGTCTCGAGGTGAAATGGTTAAAGCTTTCTGAAGCACGCGCTCTGACTCCTGAAAATCACCATTCTCCAGATGCGTCCGCCCCAATTCCAAAAGAGCACGGGGTTCAGTCGGCGAAGCTTTAATAACTTCTTGAAGCGCCAAAACTGCCCCTGTTGTATCCCCTATCTTCCGTCGACACAGGCCCAATTCTAGCGCGACAGCGGGGCGAAATCGGGATTCCACGTCAATTGACTCAAGCAGCGCAATCGCTTCTTCGGTGGCATTCCTCTGCGCGAGTGACTTGGCAAGATCGATCAGAAACTCATGATCATGCGGCGACAATTCACAGGCGATGCGAAACGAGGCTTCGGCAGACTGATAGTCGTCGCTGACGAAAAAGATTCTTCCCCGAAGCACATGTGGCCACGCGCTCTTCGGAAAATCGGCGATCCACGAATCAAGGAGCGTCTTCGCCGCCGGAAAATTAAAATTACGCATATACCCGATGACATAAGCGTCGCAGACATCTTCCAGATCCTGCTCCTGGTCGTTGAGCAACGCAGAAAGGTGCTTTTCAGCCTGCGACATTTGCCCGGACTGTGCCAACGCAAGCCATTGTTCACGATTCAGAAGTTCAGCGGCAACTCCCAGGCCGTGGGCTTCTTTTAACGCCGATTCAAGCTCCTTCATTCGCCCCTGTTTTCGAAAAATCTGTGCCCGCATTAATACGGTGGCGCTGTCATCGGTCGTGATGAGCTTGACCTTATCCAGCCAATTCATCGCATTCGCAAAGTCTCGTTCCCGATACGCTCGCTCAGCTATCGTTCGGCAAATTGGTGGCCACCAAAGGCTGCGAACCCCAACCAGACATCCTGACAAAACCAGACCGATTGCGAGACGTCGGATCCACTTCGGTCTTCCCGCTGACGATGCAGGCACCGATGCTGATTTGCCGGATTTCGAGTTTATCTGGTTGGACATTGGAATTTCATTGGACAAAATGATGCTGAGGCAGACCCTGTGACGAATCCACAATCTCTGATTCGACCACGTGCAAAACATGGTTCGGAACCGGCGAATCAACAACCTGAACGGTCCCCGATGGCCAACGAATCTCGATGCGATCGGGACGTAAACCAACCGGTATCCCGAAGAAAATCTTACGACTGTTGGTGGAAGCATAGCTGCCGCCACTTCGCCATTGCTTGACCTGCCGAAAATCGCCCGAATCCAAAGTCACGATCGCCCCCACCGGATCGCGTGAGGCCTTGCGCCCCGACAATTCAACGGCAAGCCACTGTCCCGCCTGCTTTGTCGTGTTCCTGAGCAAGCTTACCGGCTGGTTATTGTTTGAGACGACCAGATCGATAGCGCCATCGTTGTCAAGATCTCCCATCGCAGCGCCGCGGCCTTTATGCACGCTGGTCATGTAACTCCCTGCCTTCGCCGCTACGTTTTCAAACCTCTCGCCATTAATATTCGCCAATAACAACGGCAACTGCTCAACGGGGGAGTTTACGGGATATCGAATCACATGCCCATTCGATACGAATATATCATCAAATCCATTCATGTCACAATCAAAACAACACGTTCCCCAGCCGACAAACAAACCCGCTCCGGCACCAGTGACGCCGGTTCTTTGACTCACATGACGATATCGCAGGTGTCCAAGGTTTTCATACAGTGCGGCGCTTTCGTTCTCGTAATTCACGACCCAAAGATCGGGAGCCCCATCCCGATTATAATCCAACATGTCAACACCCATGCTGCCTTCCGGAACGCCCTTTTCACTGACACTCGAGCCACTCATCAGTGAAACATCTTCATAACGATCTCCCATATTCTCGTACAGGAAATTCTCAACGGTATCGTTGGTCACATAAATGTCGAGATCGCTGTCCAGATCAAGGTCTGCGATCAGCACGGCGAGCCCTTTGCCGTTAGGAGAAAGCCCCCAGTCAGATGTTCCGTCGTGAAACGTTCCATCGCCATTTGAAATATATAGAAGATCGGAAACGCCATCGTATTGCCTGGGAGGACAAACTTCTCGAAGGTCCGGACCCGGGCCCTGGCAAAACGGATGATTGTCAAATGACCAGTTCACGTAGTGCGCGACATAAAGATCAACCGCGCCATCATCGTTAACATCACCCCACGCGGCACTGCTGCTCCACTTCAAGTCCACCACGTTACTTAAATGTGCTGTTTCAATAAACGTTCCATCGCCATTGTTCTTCCAGAGTTTCAACTGTCCAAAGCCGGTGACAAGAACGTCCGGGAACCCATCATTGTCATAGTCAGCAATGCAAGCACCATGAGAATAGTGTGGAGACTCACTCACGCCAGCAAGGGAACCGACTCCAGCAAAACGCCAACCACCCGCATTGCGATACAAGCCAGGGCAAAGTCCTGCCGGTGACGGCGATTCGTCAAACGTTCCACCTCCCGGAAGAAACAGGTCTTCATTTCGGTCCAGATCGAAGTCAAAGATTCCAACGCCGCCTCCGAGCGATTCCAAAATCGAAAAATGTCCGCACGATTCGCCATTTGCATACGTAAACGCCACACCTGACTCCCGGGTCTTGTCGGTAAACTCAAACGAGATGTCAGAATTCACGTTCGCTTCCACGGAAGCTTTGCCATTTTGTTTTACGCCCCTTTCATTGGTAATCTTTGATGATTCGCAACCACTAAACAACGCGCAGCCGATAAACAACAGAAGAAGAACGCGTTGCGCACCGAAACTGCCAGAAGCCAATACGGAGCGACGTGTGGTGCTGCAACTTTT
>NZ_CALFPF010000798.1 GCF_937919775.1 uncultured Gimesia sp. | reverse complement strand
ACCAGTTGCAAACAACCAGGCCACTTACTAGATGTTAATTTCGTTTATCGGCAAAATTACCTGCTTCAAGTTTTTATATTGATAAAAATTCAGTGAGTACATTTTCTGATCTGATCGTTCTTTTAAGTCAGACCAGACTGGGTAACTGAATCAAAAATGAAAGCCCAAATACTTACTAAAACATTTTAAAGTTCCTTATTAACAGCCATTTATTGGTTGACGGAACTTGATGAAAACGATTGAATTTCTAAGTATCTGTTTTTGACAACAATATTTTTTTGCCTGAAAGGATATCGGCAAGACAATCACCCAAACGAGGCATTCATCAACAAGCTTTTGAAAGCTCTCTGTTATCAATGCCTGGACCAAATCTCTTTGAAATTTCAAAAGAGGTTGTCCTCCACAAAGGGAATATACAGGCCAAGAAGGTCGAGTCCAGTACCGGGCGGATTATTCCACTGCGTGAATCTTTCTTCATGAGATCAAGATCAGGTCTGATTTACTTTTAAGGCACTTGTCAGGTTTCCGCTGAATTAAGAATCGGCTCGTTCAGAAGTATACCAGCATCATTCAAGCATCATTGCAGCTTGCCTGCAGATGAACTGGGCTTGAATCAGTCGTCGGTCACTTCGTGACACGTTCATGCCGTAGTTGTGTCTCTGATTATTTCGTTACTATTTTAGAATAATTTGGTGTTTCTGTATGGCTGCTAAAAGTTCTGATACTTCAGACAAACCCAAAACAACACGTCGAAGAACCACTAAAACACCAAAAAAAGTGGACAGCCCGGCAGAGGACACTTTTGAAAAAAGTGAAACTGATGCTCTGCAGGATGAATACCATCGCAAAGCAGAAGAAAACCTCGAAATTTTCGAAAACTCGCATTCATCTAAGAGTGAAGCAGAACCTGAAAGAGAACATGCAAGTATGTCAGATTTTCCTGCTGAATCCGTAAGCGACGATAACACCGAACGAACTGATAGTGACCGATCCGACAGAACTGGCGGCAATCGCAAGAGAAGAAGACGAAGAAGAAAATCAGATGGCACCAACGCCGGCCCCCCTACGAATCAAGGACAAGGTCAGGGGCGTCAGCCAGGCCCGGGAGGCCAGGGTGGTGGTGCTAACCGTGGTCGTAATACAAACAATAGAGGAGGGGGAGGAGGAGCCCGATCCCGTACGGGAGGAGGGAGAGTTCAAACCAGACGTCCTAATCCCGCTGCTACTGCTGCCAATGAAAATATCTCAGGAACGATCGAAGGGGTGCTTGAACTTCACCCCAAAGCTTACGGTTTTATCAGAGACCCTAAAGTCAATTACAAAGCACAAGACTCTGATGCCTTCGTATCCAGTTCTCTGATTGAAAAACACAACCTCCGCGAAGGCATTCTGATTCGAGGCGAAGTCGGTCCTGGCACGAGAGGGCAGGGACCACGACTCAAAAGCATTGAAACGATTGATGGCAGAACTATCGAAGAGTATATGGAAATCAAACCCTTCGATCAATTGACGCCGATTAACCCGTTCGAGCAGATCAAGCTTGAAACAGGCCCCATGCCAATCACCATGCGGATCATGGATCTGCTCACCCCCATCGGCAAAGGCCAAAGAGCTCTCGTTGTTGCTCCGCCCCGAACAGGCAAGACCATGCTCTTACAGGATATTGCTGAAGCAGTCAGTAAAAATCATCCTGAAATCCGCCTGATGGTCTTGTTGATCGATGAACGTCCTGAAGAAGTGACAGAAATGGAACGTTCCATTAAAGGCGAAGTGATTTCCTCTTCGATGGACCGGGATGTGGAAAGCCATGTACGTACCAGCCAGCTCATTTTTGAACGTGGCAAACGTCTCGCAGAAGCCGGAGAAGACGCATTCATTTTACTGGACAGTATCACGCGAACAGCGCGTGCATTCAATAAATGGGTTGGCAACACAGGCCGCACCATGAGTGGTGGCCTGGATGTGAAAGCGATGGATATTCCGAAAAAGATGTTTGGAACAGCACGCCGTTTTGATGAAGGTGGTTCTCTGACCGTACTGGGAACGGCTTTAATTGATACTGGCAGTCGCATGGACGAAGTGATTTTTCAGGAATTCAAGGGAACCGGTAATATGGAAATGGTTCTCAGCCGGGAACTTTCCGACCGCCGTATCTTCCCTGCGATTGATATTACGCTTTCCGGTACGCGACGTGAAGAAAAGATTCTGGCTCCGGAAGTTTTGGAAGGTGTCACGATGCTTCGACGAAGTTTAATTTCCTTAAACCCTGTTGAAGCAATGGAACAACTCGCCAACACTCTCAAAAAATTCCCGACGAACAGGGAATTCCTGGAAAAAATCCGGGCCATTCTTTAACACATTGTGATCTGTTTCACATAACGATTCTGAGGAATGCTTTATATTCCATCAGAAACGATTACCTCATTTTGTGATGACGAACTTCAGCCAGAATAAAAAATAACGCACCAAGTCTGTCGCTCCCACTAAGAATAGGACTTCTTTGGTGAATAGTGCCGATTCTGATACCAGGCTGCCTGCAAGGAGTGATGCAGAGGACTCGAAGCACTCTTCAGCAGTTGATGCCGGCAAAAAGCGAGCAGGAAACTATCTCCGGCTGACAGTATTCCTGATTCTGCTCGGGATCATCAGTCTGGCCTATTTTAATTTCAGAGACGTTTTGACTCTGAAATATCTGGCATCCCAGGAAACCAACTGGCGACAATTCGCAGAACAATACCCGCTGGCAATCTATCTGATTGCTTTTCTCATTTATACCAGCACCACGGGACTGTCATTACCGGGAGCAGTGCCGCTGACTTTAACCTATGGCTGGTTTTTCGGATTTTGGAAAGCGCTGCTGCTCGTCAGTTTTTCTTCCACAGCCGGAGCCACGCTGGCTTTTTTAACCAGCCGTTATCTGTTTCGATCCGCAATTCAATCTCGCTATGGAGAAAGATTTGCACTCATCAATCAGCAGTTTGAAAAAGAAGGCGCCTTTTATCTTTTCATTCTGCGGCTCGTTCCCGCGTTTCCTTTTTTTCTGATCAATGTATTGATGGGGCTGACCGCCATTCGGGTCTGGACCTTCTGGTGGGTCAGTCAACTTGGCATGCTCGCAGGGACCGCCGTCTTTGTTTATGCTGGCACGAGTGTTCCCACGTTACAGGAACTATCGGAAAAAGGAGCCAAAGGCATCCTGACCCCGCAATTAATCATTGCCTTCATTCTGCTGGGAACATTTCCGCTGTTGGTGAAAAAAATTGTGAGTCGTATTCGAAATCCGAAATGAGCGTTCAACAATCCTGACTGTGAGAGCCTGATATGCCCGATCCGATCCAGATTGCTCCCCGTGACGAATATAATCAGCAATTAGTCGAATACGTCCACCCGCCAGACTGGGTCAACCCTCAACCTACGTGCCGCTATAATCTGGTTGTGATTGGGGCGGGAACAGCAGGGCTGGTCACAGCCGCCGGTGCAGCGGGCCTGGGCGCGAAAGTCGCCTTAATTGAACGACATCTGATGGGGGGAGACTGCCTGAATACGGGCTGCGTCCCTTCCAAAGCCATCATCCGCTCCGCCAAAGCCTGGAACGCTGTTCTAAAATCGAACGAGTTTGGAATTGAGATTCGTAAGGAAGATGTTTCCG